>JAAWDI010000021.1 GCA_022793685.1 Oscillospiraceae bacterium | reverse complement strand
TGGGCGCCGACGGCTGGGAAATCACGGCCCATGCCAACAGCGCACCAGACCATGAGCCGGTACAGGGCAGGCAGTTCAAGGACGAGGAGTTCAGAAAGCTGAACAACAGCTTGAAGCGGCGGATAGGCACGATGAACTGCGGGCACATGGCGTTTCCGGTGGTTGTGAGCGCAAACACGGCGCAGTACACGGACGAGGAGCTGGCGGCGTTCCGTGAAGAAAATGAGCGGGGCGTTACTTATGAGGGACGGCACTATACGGGCTATGAGGCCACGCAGATGCAAAGGCGGCTGGAAGGGCGCATCAGGCGGCAAAAGCGGCGGGTGGCGGCCAGCGAAGCGACAGGGGACGCGGAACAGCTTGCTGTTGATAAGACCCGCCTGACGCGCTTAAATCAGGAGTACGCACGGTTTTCCAAGGCTGCGGGCTTGCGCACAGAGCGGGAGCGGACGTGGGTGCATACCGCCGGACGCGGAGGGAGCAGGGAAGAGAATCTGGCGGCGGTATTCCAGACCAACGAGAAGTATTTCCGCGATGACGGCACCTTTGACTTGGAGGCGGCAAAGGCGGATTATAAAACGTTCTTGCAAAGTGTGCCGGAAAAGAATAGAATGTACTTACAGCAGTCCATGGAAGGCGTGTTACATGAGGAAAGGCGCTTGGAACAGTCGCCGTTTGGATATTTGGCAAAAGAAGACGCTATTCTTTATGACCCGCAGAACCCCCTATTTAGAGATTTTTCTTTCGATGTGGTTTATACGCATGAACTTGGACACCGGATTGACCATACCATGTTCATCGAGTCATGGAAGAATGAAGAATTTTCAACAGCGATTGCAAATGCACGGGGTGTTATTGATGCAGACCCAGAAAAATTTTTAGGTTTTGCAAAAAATGATACAGATGGTTTTCTGTCTGATATTTGCAGTGCTATATGCGAGCAGGATTACGAATTTCCGATTAGCCATGACAAAGAGTATTGGCTGAAACGGGGAAACAAGGAAAGAGAAATCTTTGCAAACCTGTTTTCTTTGGAAGCATTTGAGTGTGAAGAACAGTTAGCGTTGTTGGAAGAACATTTTCCGAATATATTCCGCGAATACAAGCGGATGTGGGAGTGATTGTGAATGTATGTTGCGAGATGCGATATAAAAATCGTAAATACAACTGAAGTGCGGAAAATGTTGGAAGAATATAAAAAAAAATTTGGCGAATCATTCATTTCGTTCAATTATGGTGATTTCCAACGGCAGGGCGATAAGTGTGCCGGACAGGTTTATAAAGAAACGCTGGAAAAGGCGCTGCAGGACGACAAGCCCTACCACATTGTGTCCCACCGGTATGATGTTTTTGACCATTAAAAAGCAGGGCCGTCAGGCTCTGCTTTTTTGCGCGGCGGGTGGCGGCCAGCGAGGCGACAGGGGACGCGGAACAGCTTGCCATAGATAAAGCCCGCCTGACGCGCTTACATTACAACCAGTTGATTAAACCGCCTTTTCGGGCGGTTTTTTCATATCATTTTGCCCCGGCCGGGCGTAAAAGGGCCAACCGCGTGCGGAAGCGACCCGCATACAAAAAGCATAGCGGAGAAAGGAGAAACCATGAAACGGGAATTTTTGCAAAACTTCAAGGTGGGCGACCAGCCGTTGCCCAAGGAGGTCATCGACGCCATCATGGAGGAAAACGGAAAAGACATTGAGAACGCCAGAAAGCCCTTTTCGGATTACGAGGAGGTCAAGAACCAGCGTCAGGCTGCGCAGGAGGAGCTAAAGGCGTTTGAGGGCGTGGATGTGAACGGCCTGCAACAAAAAATCAGAGAGCTTGAGGAAACGCTTGCGGCGCAAGAACGCGAGTGGCAGGGCAAGCTGGACGACCTGGCGTTTGACGGACGCATCAAGGACGCCATTGTGGAGGCCAGAGGCCGGAACGTGAAGGCCATCACGGCTTTGCTGGACGTGGACAGCTTGAAGGCGAGCAAAAACCAGGACGAAGACATCAAGGCGGCGCTGGAGGCGCTGAAAAAGGAGTGCGCCTACCTGTTTGAGACGGACGACGTTCCGCCTTTTTACGCTGCCGGCACCGGATTGGCGGGCAGAGCGCCTGACGGGCTGGAGGCCATTCGGGCGGCTGCCGGACTGACCGCAAAACATTGAAAAGGAGATTGACAGATGAACGCAATTACGCTTGCAAAACAGTTTGTACCCGTGTTAGACGAGGTTTATAAGAACGCAGCGCTCACCGCCGACCTGGACGGCGCCGCCGAGCTGGCGCAGCAGGGGGCCAACGCCAACGAGCTTATCCTTCCCATGCTGTCCATGCAGGGGCTAGGGGATTACTCCCGCAACAGCGGCTATGTGGACGGCGACGTGACCCTGACCAACGAGACGGTGAAGTGCAACTTTGACCGCGGCCGTATGTTTACAGTGGACGCTATGGACGATTTGGAAACGGCGGGCGTTGCGTTTGGCCGTCTGGCCGGTGAGTTTATCCGCACCAAGGTGGTGCCGGAGCTGGACGCGTTCCGCTTTGCCTGTTATGCCGGCAAGGCCGGTATCAGCAAGGTCAGTGCGGGAGCCACGCTGGCTGACGGCGCGGCGGTGCTGAAAGCTATCCGCGAAGCCAACGACAAGATGGACGAGGACGAGGTGCCGCAGGAGGGCCGCTACCTGTACATCACCCCCACCCTGTTGGGCATGGTGCAGGATTTGGACACCACCAAGAGCCGCGAAGTGCTTCAGAACTTTGCCAAGACGGTGAAGGTGCCCCAGACCCGATTCTACACGGCTATCGAGCAGAAGAGCGGCAAGCTGACAGGCTCCGGCGACACGGAGAAGGACGAGACGGCCGGCGGCTATACCAAAGCAGACGCGGGAAAAGAAATCAACTTCATGCTGATTCATCAGGCTGCTGTCATTCAGTTCCCCAAGCATGTGGCGCCGAAAATCATTACACCGGAACAGAACCAGACGGCGGACGCCTATAAGTTCGGCTACCGCAATGTGGGCATTGCCGACGTGTACCAGAATAAGGCGGCGGGCATTTACCTGCACCATAAGGCTTGAGGCTGGCGCGGATATGGGTAAGGTAACCGGACTGATTTTCACGGACGCCGCGCACACCTGCCCCGCCTGCGGCAAGGTATACAAGAGCAGGGAAGCGCTGGAGAAGCATCTTCGGGACAAGCACGCCAAAACCCCCGCCGGAGAGAAATAAGGAGGGCGCCGCCATGGTGGACTATGACTTTTATGTGAGTACCTACCGAGGCGGTTCCATTCCAGAGGAGGAGTGGCCGCCCTGCGCACAGCGGGCGGCCGCCCAACTGGAGCGGTACCGGCGCATCTATACGGTGACCGTCCCCGACCCGAACAGCGAGGCGATGGCAATCTGCGCCATGGCAGAGGCGCTTTACAGCTTTGACCTGATGGCAAACGGGGAGGGCGGCCCCGTCCAGTCCGCCTCTGTCGGCAGCGTATCGGTCAGCTATGGAAACGCGGCGGCGCAAATGGTGGACGTAAGCCCCAAGGGGCAGGCGAAGGAACTGTACCGCTGCGCGTCCGCTTACCTGGACATCTTTCGGGGGGTGGGCTGATGGCGCGCATCAAGCGCCGAGCCGCCCCGGTGGATTACAGCCTCTGCTGTCAGACGGTGACGGTTTACCACAGGGACGGCGACAGCTATACGAGGAAGGTGGTTCACAACGCCTTTCTGGACTTCAAAAAGGTGGAGAGCATCGGCAAGACCGGCAGCAGGGAGGTCAATTCCTTCCTGCTGGTCATGCCGTGCAGCGAGCAGGCCGTTTTTGTGGGCGACAAGGTGATGCTGGGGGAGGGGCCGGAGATAACGGGCCGTGAGGACTGGGCGGCGCTTCTCCCTGCGAGGCATCACGGGCTGGTCATTGTGCAGTACGCCGACCCGAAATACTGGCGCGGCAGGCTGATTCATGTGGAGGCGGGCGGATGAAAACAGGGGCAAAGGTCAAAGTGAAGATGAATCCGACCGGGCGCATCCTGAAGGACAAAGGGCTGACCGCCGGAGGCGACGTGCAGCGGTTCCACACGGCAAACGTGCTGCGGCGGATTGCGCGCTATATGCCGTACCGAACCGGAACAACGGTCAAGCTCACTATGACGGGGACGAATATCAACAAGTCGTATATCGTGACGGAAACGCCCTATGCAAAGTATATCTATTATGGAAAGGCCATGGAAGGGAAAGCGCCCAAAAAAGCGACGGAGCGCGACCTGATTTACACCAAGACGAAGAATCCAAGAGCAGGCCCTTATTGGGACAGGGCTTTAGCTGCCGCAGAGGGCGCCGCCATCCGTGCGGATTTGCAGCGGTACATCAGGAGGAAGAGGTGAAAGCATGACCATTTTGGAGTGCGTGCGCAAGTGGCTTGGCACCTTTCCTGACTTTGACATCTTATCGGAGTTTCAGGTGGACTACACCGACACGGCGCCGGCCAACGCGGGGCTGTTTCCTGCGGGGCTGGTTGAAGTGTCCCGCGCGGAGGATGTGCTGGGGAATGTGACCGTGGTGAACCAGTACAACTTCGGCATTTACTGCGTGTTGGAAAAGGCGGCGGGGGACGATGTGGGCGCAACCATAAATGCCGACTGGGTGATTGCGTTCCAGCAATGGGTGCAGGAACAGGCCGTGACGGGGCGCGCGCCTGTTTTTGGGGATGAGCCGAAGGAAGAACGCATCGCGGCGCAGAACGGCGCGCTGTTTGAGACAGGGGAAGGGACGGGCGTTTACATGGTGCAGTTGTCTGTCCGATTTGTGAAGAAATACGAGGTGGTTTGAATGGCAAAAATCGAGCGAAAGTATATGGCGCACTACATCAACGCGGCGGCCAGCGGGACGGCGGAGTATGTGCGGCTGGGCAAGAATCTGGAGGAGTACAGCGCAGAGCTGTCCGCCGAGGTGGAGACAACCAAGAACATTCTGGGGGAGACCTCGGTGCTGGTGACCGGCTATGAAAAGAGCGGCAGCGTGGAGCCGTACTATGCGGAGAAGGGCGACCCGCTGTTTGAACGCTTGCAGGCCATCGTGGACGGCGCATTGACGCTGGACGACTGCAACACCGACGTGGTGGAGGTGCATCTGTGGGAAACGTCCGGCGAGGGGGGCTATCCCGCCATCCGTGAGAAGGCGGTCATTGAGGTGAGCAGCTACGGCGGCGACAGCACGGGCTATCAGATTCCCTTCAATGTCCACTACACCGGCGAGAAGGAAAAGGGTACCTTTGACCCGACCACAAAGACATTTACGGTAGGCGCGTAAGCGCGAAAGGAGCATGGTTCAATATGGCGGGGAAGCTGGCCATTGACAACGGTATTCTGGAATTTGAGGTGAACGGCGGGGAGCTGCTGCGCTTCAATCCGTCCGACCCGAACGTGTATCACCGGTTCTCTGAGCTTGCGGTGGAGCTGCCGAAGCTGGAGGAGGACTTTCGCAAGCAGGCGGAGACGTTGGACGAAAAGGACGCGGCGGGGATGCTTGCCCTCATGAATGCGTTTGACCGCGCGCTGAAGGAGAAGCTGGCGCAGGTTTTTGGCGAAGAAAACGACTTTGACCGGATTCTGGGCGGCGTCAACCTGCTGGCGGTAGGAAGGAACGGGCAGCGGCTCATCAGCAACGTGCTGGAGGCGCTCCAGCCTCTTTTGGAGGAGGGCGTTAAGCGTCACCGTCAGCACGCGGCGGCGGAGGCGGTGGCGGAGGCCAAAGCCCGCCGGACGTCAAGAGCGAAGTGAACCGGTGGGAGCTGCCTGAAACGGCGGAGATTGGCGGGCGGACATACCCTGTCCACGCTGACTTTCGGGACATATTGGACATCCTTGCCCGGCTGAACGCACCGGAGGAGGACGAGGCGACCCGCCTCTATGTAGCGCTGGCGCTGTTCTATGAGGACTTTGCGGCTATGCCGGAGAGAGACTATCAGGCGGCTGCGGAGTGGCTCATGGCGTTTCTTAACGGCGGCGAGGAGGACAAGGGCAGGGCGGGGGCGAAGCTCCTTGACTGGGAACAGGACGCGGGGATGATTATCTCCGGAGTGAACAAAACGGCAGGCTGTGAGGTGCGCAGCCTGCCCTTTTGTCACTGGTGGACGTTCCTCGGCTGGTTTGGCGCTATGGGGGAGGGACAGCTTTCCACTGTGGTCGCTATTCGTGACAAGCGCCGTCGCGGGAAAAAGCTCACGGATTGGGAGCGGGAGTTCTATCAGGAGCACCGTGAGCAGGTGGATTTCCAAAAGCGTTATACCGAGGAAGAGCGGGCGGAACAGGAGCAGTTCCTGCGCCTGTTAGGAGAATAAGGAAGGGGGGGAGAATATGGCGGACGGAAAAGTGGTGATTGATACCGCGCTGAATACCGATGCGCTCAAGTCAGGTATCAGGGGGTTGAAAACAGAGTTCGGCGGCTTGTCCAGTGTGGTGAAGAAGCTGGGCGGCGTGCTGGCTGCGGTGTTTACCATAAAGGCATTGGTGGACTTCGGCAAGCAGGCTATTGAGCTGGGCAGCAATGTGGAGGAGGTTCAGAACGTCGTCGACGTGGCCTTCGGGGACATGGCTTATAAGATAGAGGCCTTTGCGGAAACGTCAATCCAGCAATTCGGTATGAGCCGACTGGCGGCAAAAAAGACAGCCAGCACCTACATGGCGATGGCGCGGGGCATGGGCATGAATGAGGAGGCCGCCTCCGACATGGCAATCTCGCTGACCGGATTGAGCGGAGACGTGGCTTCGTTCTTCAATATCTCCCAGGAGCTGGCGGATACCAAGCTGAAAAGCGTTTTCACCGGTGAAACGGAGACGCTGAAAGACCTTGGCGTGGTAATGACCCAGGCCAACCTGAAGGCATACGCCTTGCAGGAGGGCATCAACAAGGACATTTCCGCCATGAGCCAGGCGGAGCTGGTAGGACTGCGCTACCGCTTCGTGGTAGACCAGTTGTCGCTTGCCCATGGGGACTTTGCGCGCACAAGCGACAGCTGGGCCAACCAGACCCGCATTTTATCCATGCAGTGGCAGGAGTTCATGTCCATTATTGGGCAGGCGCTTATCAAAGTGCTTGCTCCGGTGGTGAAAGTGCTGAACGCAATCGTATCGTCGCTCATTGCTATGGCGAACACCTTCAATGCGGTGGTCGGTTCCCTGTTCGGGGGCGCGGATACCCAAATTCAGCAAACGGAACAGAATGCTTCCGGTGTTGGCGCCGCGATTGCAAACAGTGCGAACGAGCAGGAGTCCCTGACCGATGCCACAAAAAAGACGGCAAAGGCGCAAAAAAAGGTGCTGGCGGGCTTTGATGAGCTGAATCAACTGTCTTCTGGTGGTTCGTCTGGTCAGTCAAGTGGAAGCGGTGGCGGTAGTGTCGCAATGCCAGATGTTTCAGGAGTGGCTTCCAGTTTTTCGGCGGCCGTCAATTTGGAGCCGGACGAATGGGCCATGGATTGGGTGGAGGAGCTGAAAGCGTCCATTGAAAGCGGCGATTGGACTGGAGCAGGCGCCTTGTTGGCGGAAAAGCTGAACGGCGTGGTGGAGGGGCTTAACCCTGAAGAAAATGGAAAACGGCTTGGGGAGAAGCTGGACAATGCCTTTCATATTGCTTATGGGTTTGTAACTGCTTTTGATTTCGGCGCCATCGGAGAAAAGGCGGCGGCAGGGATAAATAAGATGATTGGAAGTATTGACTTCGGAACGGTCGGCGCGTTGCTTGTCCGAGGACTTACCGGAATATCGGACGTCCTCTATGGCTTCTTCGGTGGGTTAGATTGGGGACTGTTGGGAAAAAGTATCGGGGATTTTCTGCGGAACGGTATTCAGAGCTTGTCCGGATGGTGGCAGTCGAAAGATTGGGTGTCTATCGGGACGGAAATTTATGAAAGTTTGGTCGATTTTTTCGCAAATTTAGACCCGCTGGCCTTGGCTATAAGTATAGCAGAGCTGGTAGGGAGTGCTATCCTTGGCTTTGGCGGCATGATTGGCGGCTTTTTCGCAGGACTGGGTGCAGATATCAGGGACTACTTCGTGAATACGATAGGGCCTGCGTTTCAGGACTATATCGGAGAACAGGTCGAATGGTTCAGAACGAATTTCATTGAGCCGGTTGCCAATTTCTTTTCTACTTTAGGAGAAAACATTATTGGCTTTTTTCAAAACGCTTGGAACAGTATTGTTGCGGTGTGGGTTGGTGCGAGTACATGGTTTTATGCAACCATCATAGAACCAATAGCGGGATTTTTCAGCGGTCTATGGAACGGGATAACAGAGCGAGCGGTGGCGGCAGGGGCCAATATCCGCGGAGCGATAACAAATGCGGTAGAGGGCATGAAAACGGCGCTGGCGGCGCCGATAGAGGCCATTATGGGTTTTCTGGGCAAGGTAATTGATATGGCGGTCAAGGCAAAGGACGCCCTCGTGGACTTTTTCAAGGCCGGTTCCAGTGAGAACCAGAAGATGATTATCCGCAACACGCCA
>JAAWDI010000020.1 GCA_022793685.1 Oscillospiraceae bacterium | reverse complement strand
GCCACCAGGACCTCGAGATTTATTATTCTTTTGTGGGCAAGGTGGACTTGCCTGACGATTGAGCCAGACCTATCCGGCGAGGCCCCGCCGGATAGTGACGGCAAAAATTTTTAACCTCTCTTTGCTTCTTTATCCGTAGTGAGCTAAAGGGCCGGTAAACAAACGGGGGCGGGGGCATACCGGGCAGCAGGTAGCGCCTGCGGTAGCGGGTGTAGCGCATACTGTCAAACACGACTACCAGCACCACAACCACGATAAGCACTGTGATGACTGCGCCCGCAGTGGCAAAGCCGCCCTGCTGCTGAATGGGCGGCTGCGCGTCTCCGGGGTTCTGCACTCCGGTGGAACCGCCCTGATAGCCCGGCAGGGAATAGCTGTCAAACCACCCGTACACCGCATCGAACCAGCCCCGCACAGCGGAGTCGTAGTTCTCTGCGTCATATTCATCATAGAAATAATCTTCCAGATAGGTTTCCAGTTTGGGGCCGAGGGAGCGTTCCAGCCCGGTGCCGCACATGGCCCACACCTTGTTTTCTCCCACGGCAAACACCAGCAGCAGACCGTTGTTCTCGTTTTTGTCTCCAACGCCCCAGCTGTTGAATACCTGATAGGCGTAGTCCTCGCTGCTCAGGCCGTCGAAGAAATCCACGGCGGCAATGGCAATCTGCGCGCCGCAGCGCTGGGAAAGCGCGTCCACTTTGCCGTTAATGTATTCCTCCGTCTCACTGCTGATAACGCCCGCCGCGTCGTTGATATAGCCGTCGGCAGGCGCGTCCGCCACCGCAAGGGCTGCGGTAAACGTCAGCAGAAGGGCGCACAAAAGGGCTGCGGCCAGTCGTTTTGCCTGTTTCATTCAAATACCTCCAGAGGCCGAACCCCGGTGAGCGGCCCCAGTACGCTGGCGGGGAACCGTCCCAGCACGTTGTCGTTAAAATTGCCCGCGGCGGCCGTATAGGGGTCGCGGCCAATGGTGTAGCCGATGGATTCCAACTGGCTCTTAAAAGACGAGACATAGTCGGCGTCCTGTTCCGATAGTTCCAGCTGTTCAAGCTGTCCCAAAACAGACTGCGCTGACGCTACCATATCAGAGTGGATAAACACGTCCAGCGGGTCGGGTTCATTCAGATTCGCCTTCAAGTCTGCCATACCGCCGTTGTCCTCCGGCAAGTACCGTACCGCCACCGCATACACGTTGGCGCATATATCCACCCGACGCTCTAGGTCGGATTTCACGCCCACGCCGTCGCCCTCTGCGCCCTGCTCAAACAGCTTCAGCGCATCATTCCGAAGGGCTGCCAACGAGCGGTGGGAGCCGCCCAGAATGGCCGCCACAATGACCACCGCCGTGATAAAAATAGCCACAGGGCGCTTTTTCAGTGCGTTCATTGTTCTCCTTTAACCCCGCAGTTCCAGCAGCTTCTGCTTCAGCTCGCCCTCGATGCGGCCCAACTCCGCTTCGGCGGCCTTCCGCTTGACAGCGCCTTCCCGCTGGATGTTCATCACCTCGTCCAGCGTGGAAATCAGCTGCTCGTTGGTGTGCTGCAAGGTCTCGATGTCCACCACGCTGCGCTCTGCCTCCTTGGCGGTTTCGATGGTGCCCATCTTCAGCATGTCGGCGTTCTTTTGCAGCAGCTCGTTGGTCATGTTGGTCACGGCGGACTGGGCGGCCGTAGCCTGACGGGAGTGCTCCAAGCCCAGCGCCAGCACCATTTGGCTCTTCCACAAGGGGATGGTGTTCACCAGCGAGGACTGAATCTTTTCCAGCATCAAAGCGTCGTTGTTCTGGATAAGACGGGTCTGGGGACCCATCTGAATGGAGATGACCCGCGTCAGCTCCAGGTCGTGAATTTTCTTCTCAAAGCGGTTGCACAGGTTGGCCAGGTCGTTGTACGCCTGCGCATCCTCCTGCGCGCCCGTTTCAGCGGCTTTTTTCCGCAGAGCCTCCAAATCCTCGGCGCGCACCTGCTCCAGCCGCTTTTTGCCCGCCAGAATATACATGGTCAGCTCTTTGTAATACTTGGTGTTCAGCTCGTGCATCTGGTCCAGCATGGCGATGTCCTTCATCAGGGTCACCTGATGGCCCTCAAGCACGCTGACGATGCGGTTCACGTTGGCTTCCGCCTTGGAGTAGCTGATTTTCAAAGCCTCCAAGTCGTTCTTTTTCTTCTGGAAAAAGCCGAGGATGCCCTTCTTTTCCTCCTGATTGAAGCCCTTCAGCTCCACCACAAGGCTGGACAGAGCCTCGCCCACCTCGCCCAAGTCCTTGGTGCGCACGCTGTTCAGGGCGTTTTCGGAAAAGCTGGCGATGTTTTTCTGGGCGGCAGCGCCGTATTGCAGCACCACGTTGGAATCGGTGATGTCAATCTTCTTGGAAAACTCCTCCACCGTCTTGCGCTCCGCCTCGCTGAGTTGGCTTTCATCCAGCTTGACGGCGTTGGCGTCCCGGTCTTTCTCCTGTGCGGCTTTGGCGGCCTCTGTGCCGTCTAAATCGGGGGTCAGGGTCAGGGTGGGTGCCTCAGGAGCGGCAGCGGCAGCCGCGTTCAGGTTTGGCTCCAGCGTCAGCTCCGGGGTCATGTTCAGGTCGTCACTCATGGTCGTTCCCTCCGTCTATGAAATCTCTATGTTCATTCACACTGCGTGTTTTTCGCCAGTCCAAAGCAATCCGCGCCGCAGCGCCCGCCAGAAAAATCAGGCCGCAGAAAAAACCGCTGTTTTGCAGAATGGGTCTTCCGCTGTGACCGGCCGCCCGCAGAAACCACAGAACGGCCAGCACAGACCAGAGCGCCGCAATCACAATGCTGCCTGTTGATAAGCGCTTTTTCATTCCAATCATCTCCGTCAACTTCCCAACTGGGTGCCGCCCAGGCCCTCCCTGGCCAGCATCTGCTCCATGACGGTGATGTCGGTGGAGATGTCCATAGCCTCGCCGCCGAAAAGCGCGTCAAGCTGTCGGTCAAAGGCGGTGGAGATGGTGGACATCATATCGGTTATTTTGCCCTTCGTGCCGTCGATATTCGCGCCCGATATTCCGGTCTCATCCATACGGTCATAGGCGTTGAGCAGCTTCAAGGTGGTGGGCAGATAATAGTCCATAAAGCGGCGTATCTGGCTCTGTTTATCAGGATGGGCCACCACATGGCTGATGATTTTTCCCGTAACCGTCTCCAAATGGTCGATGTGGGCGGAGATAACCGGGTCTTCGATGCTGGCGTTCAGCCTCTTCATCTCGGAAAGCGCCCTGTCCCGCTCGGCAATCAGCGCATCCAGCGCCGGGTCGCCGGTAGATACCGGCTCTGGCTTCGGGTCAGGCACGATGAGCACCGTATCCTTGCACACTTTGCGCGCCACAGCCCACGCCACGGTGGACACCGCCGCCGCCAGTACAAAATGCGCTGCGTGATACAGGGGCAGCAGCAAAGCCCAAACTGCCCACACGGCCGCCACCGCATAGATGGGGATGACAGATTTTTTTACGATTTTCGCCACCGTGTGCAGCCTCCTTTTAGGATGTCGGTTTTATTTTACCGCCTGGACAATAGAGGTGTCAAGAACTCGTTGACATTAGGATGGCAATTCATTAAAATAATAGATATTCTTTTGTAGAGAGAAAGGGAAACCAACATGACATTAGAGGAGTTTAAAGCTGCCCGGAATGTACTGAGCGGCGTTTTGAACGAGACCCGCCTCATCCACTCCGCCGCCTTTTCCAAGGCCACCGGAAACCATGTGTACATCAAGCCTGAAAACATGCAGGTTACCGGCGCTTACAAAATCCGCGGCGCTTACTATAAAATCAGCACTCTGACGGAGGAGCAGAAGAGCCGCGGCCTTATCACCGCTTCCGCAGGCAACCACGCCCAAGGCGTGGCCTATGCCGCCCAGGCCGCAGGCGTCAGCGCCACCATCTGTATGCCCAGTACCACGCCGCTTGTCAAGGTCAACAACACCAAGGACTACGGTGCGAAGGTTGTGCTTCAGGGCGCTACCTTTGACGACGCGGCCGACCTTGCCGTTCAGATGGCGGAAGAGGAGGGATTGACCTATATCCCCCCGTTCAACGACCTGACGGTTGCCACCGGACAGGGCACCATCGCCTATGAGATTTTTCAGG
>JAAWDI010000019.1 GCA_022793685.1 Oscillospiraceae bacterium | reverse complement strand
GAGAGACTGTACCAGGAACATCTTGCAAACCAGCGGAAAAGGACGGCATAGCCACAACTACGCCGTCCAAATAGATAGAATTTCTTTACAGGTTAGCCCAAGGCCGACACTTCCTTACGGAGTGTCGGCCTTGTGGCCGCTCTCTTTTTTCGGCATGGTCGCCCGAAGCAAGCGTTTTGCAGGGCAAACCTTGGAGCACGGGCAAATTCACTTTACCCGCGCAGGTAAGATGAAGGGCCATGCAAAATGGAAGCTATTGTGGGGCAGGCCAAGATGTTGGCTTCAGCGGGTGTCTCATATCAGTGGGAAAGATGTTTTTAAGAAAACCCTCCGCCGTGCGGCGGAGGGCTTTCTTTCCGCCAATGGGACAAAAAAGGCTTTTTGGGCAACGTTTTTTCTCCGGTTCTATTGAAAACAGAGGGCGAATCATGTAGAATGACGATATTATAAGCAAAGCTTTAACATGGAATGGAAAGGGCGTTTTTCACAAGGAGGTTCAAATATGTCAGATATGACGGCTAAACCGCGGGTGGCGGTAGCTACCGACAGCAACAGCGGTATTACCCAGGCTCAGGGCAAACGCCATGGTATCGGCGTCATTCCCATGCCGTGCCTGATTGACGGAGAAGAGTTTTTTGAAGATGTTTCCATTACGCGTGATGAGTTTTTTAAGCGGCTTACGGAGGATGCCGATGTACAGACCTCACAGCCAAGCCCTGAATCCCTGACGGAGCTTTGGGACGAGCTGCTGAAGGAGTACGACGGAGTGGTTTATATCCCCATGTCCGGTGGCTTGAGCGGTTCGGTGCAGACGGCGCTGGTGCTGGCAGAGGACTATGACGGTAAGGTACAGGTGGTGGATAACCACCGCATCTCCTGCACGCAGAAGCAATCTGTGCTGGAGGCTATCGAGTTAGCCAAGGCGGGGTGGGACGCCAAAGCCATCCACGACTTTTTGATGCTCCACGCCTATGACGCCAGCATCTATATTGCTGTGGACACCTTAAAGTATCTGAAAAAGGGCGGGCGCGTCACTGCGGCGGGCGCCGCTATTGGAACCCTGCTGAATATTAAGCCTGTGCTTCAGATTCAGGGGGACAAGCTGGATGCCTTCGCCAAGGTGCGCGGCATGAAGCAGGCCCAGGAAAAGATGCTTCAGGCCATTGAAGACGACATGAACGGTCGGTTTGCGGGCAGTGAAGTGATGATTAAAGGCGCTTATACCTGCGATGAAGAGACCGCTGAACAATGGCGCAAGACCATTGAAGCGCGTTTCCCAGGACATAAGGTATCTTTGGACCCTCTGGCATTGAGCATCAGCTGTCATATCGGCTACGGCGCTCTCGCCGTGGTCTGCGGCAAAGTGCAGCCGGAGGCGTCCGGTTTCGTCTACGAGTTGGACTGACGCCATGCCTGAGAGTACGAGCGCGCTTCCCGACAACATGCAGAACGTGGTGGAAGCGCTGGTGCCCGCGGAGGTGCGGGGCATCAACGGTCATCAGGTTTTGGTGGCTGTCATCACGTTGGTGGTATGCCTTGTGATGATTCGGGTGCTGATGAGCATCCTGAACAAATTCCTCCGCCATTCAAAAATTGAAAAGACGCTTCATGGTTTTATTCGCTCTGTGGCGCGGGTGCTGCTCTATTTCTTGACGGCGCTTATTGTGGCAAGCTCGTTAGGGGTTGACGTGACCTCGCTGGTTGCCCTGTTTAGCGTGGTGGGATTAGCGTTGTCTCTTGCTTTGCAGGGGACGCTGTCCAATCTGGCGGGCGGCATTATGCTGCTGATGACCAAGCCGTTTCTGGTAGGGGACTTTGTAGAGATAGGCGGTCATTCCGGCACAGTGTTGGAAATCAATTTGGTATATACCAAGCTCAATACGCTGGATAACAAGCGGGTTTCCATCCCCAACAGCGAGGTGTCCTCCGGACGGGTGGTGAATTATTCCACCGAGGGGAACCGTCGGGTGGACTTGACAGTATCCGCATCTTACGACGCGCCAGTGGATGCGGTGAAAGCGGCGCTTGTTGATGCAGTCGCCGCGCAGGGTGAGCGTATTTTGGAGGAGCCTGCGCCCTTTATCCGTTTGCAGGGGTATGGCGACCACGCCATCGAGTATGTGGTGCGGATATGGTGCAAAAATGAGGATTATTGGCCGGTTTACTATGACTTGTTGGAGGAAATCAAGCGAAGCTTTGACCGCAAGGGAATTGAGATGACCTATCCACATCTCAATGTACATATGATGCAGCCGTAAGATAAAGAAAGGCCCCTGCCGCATGGCAGAGGCCTTTTTACGTCTTGGTTACTCTTTCAGAATTGCGTCCTTGTTCATCTCTTTCCAGTGGTCCATCTTGGCTTTCAGCAGAGCTTTGCCCTCTTCATCTTCCCGCATGGCGATGAGCTTCCAATCCATCTCGCCCAGAGCGGTGACGACTTCATCCAGCTTCTGATAGGGAATGGCAATCAAATGCAGGCCCTGAGGGTATATCTTGCGGCGCTTCAGGCCGTGGTGCATACCGGAGATGCAGAAATTCACCTTGCCGGACAGGTAAGGATAGACGTACATCCACGGACAACTGAGAACGTGGGCGCTCTTACTTTCCCAGAGGTCGCCGGTGATGTAGCTGGTGGCGCGCATCAGAATATCCGCCTGGTCGGTGTTTGCCACGCAGTAAACGAGGTCAGGGTCAAAATCGCAGACGGCCACCGGAGCGAAAATGACATAGTTGACCGAGCCGGGAACCAGCGTGGGGAAGGTGTTGTACAGACGGGCGTTAGCCCCTTGGGTACGGAACACGCCGAAGTCATAGCCGGCCTGGCCGCTGGCCTCAAAGGGCGGCTTGGGAATCATGCCGAGCGCCATTCTTCCAAAGCAGTTATCGTCCTCTTGAGTGATGTAGAAAGCCTTCCCTGTGTCCTGCGCCTCTTTCACAAACTGGCAGAAGGAAAGCGTCTTGTCAACGCGGGGGATTCCTTCCGGCTGGGCATAGCAATATTTGATGGCGACAGGGGGGAACTGCATATCGAGCTTTGCGAACAAATCCTTTGCTTTTTGCGACAACATAAACCAGAGTCCTCCTTACCCTTTTAATTTCTCTCATTTTACGCCTATCTGACAAAAAAGGCAATAGAAAACGATAGAAATTTGTCAAAGATGCTCAGATGGGCATATTTAGGCCATGGAGGAACCCATCTAACTGCGGGTTAAGGACTTCGCCGCCGATAACAGTGTTTTTATAGATGTAGAGGTCTGCGACCACCCCTTCTTCGCCGGTGGGATAGTTGGTGATGCGGTAGGAGTAGCGTTTTACCCGCTTGCCTGCATACTTGGTGGGGTCAAACCCTTGCTCCCCTTGCAGGGACAGAAAATCTGCATAGGCGCCGTCGCTAAAAACGTCAGGGAATTGCAGTTCCTCTGTGGAGACCGGCTCATCCAGCACCGCCCAGCCGAATTCGGCCAGATAGGCAATCCGGTCTTCGTTGGTTTTGACACCCTTTCGCTCTCCGCTCTCTCCGGATACGGCGGCGGCGGTCATGCTGCCGCTGCGCACCACCACGCTTCCGGTGTAGACCACGCCGCACAGCAGGGCGATTGCCAGCATACCGGCGACAATTCTCTTTTTGTTCAGTTTGGCAGTAAAAATAAACACAACAAAATCTCCTCTCTGTCCATCCTTCTCTGGGACATTGTTATGTGCAAAGGTGGAAATCTATGATAGAATAGGAACAGATTTACTGTAACTGTGACAGAGCGAGAATGCAGGGGAGAGTGAGACGGTGGAGCGTATCGACAAGCTGCTGGCGAATACGGGCCGTTGGTCACGGAAGGATGCAAAAGAGCTGATTCGCGCCGGACGGGTAACGGCCGGGGGGCGACACGTTTTGCGGGCGGAGGAAAAGTGCGAGGCCGACGACATCAGAGTGGACGGCGAACCGCTTACCTGTGGACAGAACGTTTATCTGATGATGAACAAGCCGACAGGTGTGCTTTCCGCCACTGAGGACAGCCGTCAGCCCACCGTGCTTGACCTTCTGCCGGAGCATCTGCGCCGGGTGGGGTTGTTTCCGGTAGGACGGCTGGACAAGGACACGGAGGGCCTGCTTTTGCTGACCAATGACGGCGCGCTGGCCCACGGTCTGCTGTCCCCCAAACGCCATGTGGATAAGGTCTATTTGGCCCGAACAGAGGGCGTGGTGGACGAAGCAGATGTAAAGGCATTTGCTGCGGGCATGACGTTGGGGGACGGTCTGGTCTGCCAGCCCGCCGGTTTGGAGCCGCTGCCGGGGGAGAACGCCGCTTTGGTCACCCTGCGGGAGGGGAAATTCCATCAGGTCAAACGGATGCTGGCGGCGCGGGGCAAGCCGGTGCTGGCGCTTCGGAGGCTGTCTATGGGGCCGCTGAAATTGGACCTGTCCCTCCGTAGTGGGCAGTGGCGGCCGCTGGAGGCGTCTGAAATTGATGACCTTTGCCGTGCAGCAGGTATTTTATGAGAGTTTTCGGCATTTTCCACAAAAAAATTACGTATTCCTATTGAAAAACACGCCGCGAACAGGTATAATAATGACAAAAGCGTAACAAAACGTGTTTGGAAGAAGAGGTGTTCCATATGTCCAGCAGGATATTTCAGAGCATTGTCCTCCAAATGAAGGACAGCACCGACCGTGCGATTGGCGTCATCGACACATCGGGGACGGTGGTAGCCTGCAACGAGCTGACCTGTATTGGCGAAACCTGGCCCGACGCGGTGGGTGCGGTTAATGCTGCGGAAAGCGGCAGCGTTGTGTTTGACGGCAAGACCTATCGCGCTCTTTCCGGTTGGAGCGCCCAATTTGACTATGCCGTATTTACGGCAGGAGACGACGAAGAGGCGAAACTGGTGTGCTCTATGGCGGCGGTTGCCTTGAACGGCGCCAAAACCTATTATGAGGAAAAGCATGACAAGGCCACTTTTGTCAAGAACATCATTTCTGACAATATCCTGTTGGGGGATATTTATGTTCGGGCCAAGGAGCTGCATTTTGCCTCTGAAGTGCTCCGCGCAGTGCTCTTGGTGCGGCAGGTGAGCGAGCCGGATGTTGCTGTGATTGATGTGATTCAGAACCTGTTCCCCGACCGTCAGACTGACTTTGTGCTTTCCATCAGCGAGACTGACGTGGCCCTCATCAAGCAGCTTCAGGAGGGCGCGGAGGCCAAAGAGCTGGATAAGCTGGCGCAGCAGATTGAGGCCGCTCTGGACGAGGAACTGGGCGTTAAGACGGTTATTGGCATCGGCACCATTGTGGGCCATATCCGCGATTTGGCGCGGGCCTATAAAGAAGCGGGCGTGGCCATTGAGGTGGGCAAGGTGTTCGACACCGAGAAGTCCATCATCAACTATGAAAACTTGGGTATCGGACGGCTTATCTATCAGTTGCCTACCACCCTGTGCCAGATGTTCCTCCAAGAGGTCTTTAAGAAGAACCCAATCGACACCTTGGACCAGGAGACCCTGTTTACCATCAACAAGTTCTTTGAGAACAACCTGAATGTGTCCGAGACTGCCCGGAAGCTCTTCGTTCACCGCAACACCTTGGTGTACCGGCTGGAGAAGATAAAGAAGCTGACTGGCCTCGACCTGCGGGAATTCGACGATGCCATCACGTTTAAGGTGGCCCTGATGGTCAAGAAGTATTTGCTTTCCCGCGGCATTGAATCGTAATGGAGTAAAATCGACAGGCGGACGCCGGTGTAGCATACCGGCGTCCGCCTGTAACTATTTGTTTCTTTTTTCGCGAAGCGTAAAGCAGAGAAGTTGACATAAATTTGTATAAAAATGAAAAAAGACGTCTGAATTTGTTGACACCGCTTTGATAAAAAAGTATACTGATAATAGTGCAGCAACGCGCAAAAGGTTACAAAAAGTTACAGGTGGGATGCCGCTTTATGATAAAACTGATTGGCGTACAAAAGGAATACGACAACGGAACGAAGGCGCTGAAGGGCGTTGACCTTCAGATTAACGACGGAGAATTTGTGTTTTTGGTGGGGCCGTCCGGTTCGGGGAAATCGACTATTTTGAAGCTGATTACCGCCGAGGTGGCCCCCACGTCGGGCAGCCTGCGGGTGAACGGCTATAACCTGAACACCATTCGTCCCCGACAGGTACCCTATATGCGGCGCACCTTGGGCGTTATCTTCCAGGACTTCCGTTTGATTGAGAAAAAAACGGTGTATGAAAATCTTGCCTTTGCCATGCGCGCCATCGGCGCCACACAGCGGGATATCCGCAAGCGGGCGCCCTATGTGCTGGAGTTGGTTGGTCTGGCTGGCAAGGAGGACAATTTCCCTTCGGAGCTTTCCGGCGGTGAGCAGCAGCGTGTGGCAGTGGCCCGGGCGCTGGTGAACAACCCCATCATGATTGTGGCGGACGAGCCAACCGGAAACCTCGACCCACAGCGCTCGCTGGAAATCATGACGCTTTTGGAGCGCATCAATACACTGGGTACCACCGTCCTGGTGGTCACCCACGAAAAGGATTTGGTCAACCGCTTTTCCAAGCGCGTGGTGGCCATCGAAAGCGGACGCGTCATCAGCGATGGAATGGGTGGTTATTACAATGAAGAAACAGAGGTTTGACATTGGCTTTTACCTCAGCGAAGGCGCCAAAAGCATTTTTACCCACGGCTTTATGTCCTTCGCCTCGGTGTGCATGATTGTGGCGTGCCTGCTTATCATGGGCTCCTTTTCGCTGGTGGCCCTCAACCTGAACGATATGCTCGGCACGCTGGAGCGGGAAAACGAGTTTCGGGCCTACATTGACGAGAGCCTGACGGAGGAAGAGGCCAGAGCGCTCAAGAGTACGCTTGAGGCCATTCCGAACGTGGACAGCGTGACCTTCATCACACGGGAAGAGGCGCGGGCGCAGTTCGTGGAGAATCGGGAAGGGGAGACTGCCGCCCTTTGGGACGAGCTGCCTGATGAGGCGTTGCGTCACCGGTACAGCATCCATGTAGTGGACATCGAGCAGCTTCAGTCCACAGTGGCGGAAGTGGAAAAGGTGCCCGGCGTGGCCAAGATAAACGCCGCCCTTGAGGTGGCGCAGGGCTTCGTTATCGTGCGGAATGTGGCTTCGGCGGTCGCCATTATTCTGGTGGTCATTCTGGTGGTCATTTCGCTGTTCATCATCTCCAACACCATCAAGCTGGCCACCTTCAACCGCCGTGAGGAGATTGCAATTCTCAAAATGTGCGGTGCAACGGACTCCTTTATTCGATGGCCCTTTATTTTTGAGGGTCTCATTCTCGGCTTGTTTGGAGCAGTAGCCGCCTTTTTCCTCGAATGGGGCGTGTACGGCCTGATTGGGCGCGCCATCGAGTCGTCCGACACCATCCAGCTTATCACGCTGATTCCCTATACCCAGATGGCCCCCATGGTGCTGGCCATCTTTGCCGGTACCGGCTTTGTGATTGGCGTGCTTGGTTCCGTGCTGGCAATTCGGAAATTCCTTCAGGTCTGACAATGTGGCGAGGTGCATATGGTGAAAAAGCAACGTAGCCGGCAAAAACGCTTTGCCGCAGTATTGGCTCTGATTTTGGCAGTATTGCTTCTTCTGCCCCTTATCGCGACAGTGGTGACGTCCGCCGGTGCAGTGACGCAAAGTGAGATTGACGCCCTGCGCGGGAACGCCAATGAGATTGCCGCCCAGCGCAAGGAGCTGGAGCGGAAGCTGGCCGAAATCAAGAACGACAAAAGCAAGGCGTTGGAGCAGAAAAAGCTACTGGACGATCAGATGGCCAATCTGGAACGGGAAATTGCCAACATCGAAAAGCAGATTGACGCCTACAATGCCCTGATTGCGGAGAAGGAAGCGGAAATTGCCGTCGCGCAGGGGAAAGAGGAGGCGCAGTTCGAGCTGTTCTGTCAGCGGGCGCGGGCGATGGAGGAGGACGAAAACGTCTCCTATTGGAGCATTCTCTTCAGCGCCGCCAGCTTTGCCGACCTGCTGGACCGCTTTGCGTTCGTCAACGAAATCATTGAATATGACAACGCAGTGATGGAAAATCTGGTGGCCATCCGCAAGCAAATCGAGGACGACAAGCAGACCCTTGAGGAATCCAAGGCTGAGGTCGAAAAGGTCAAGGAGCAGAAAGAGGCCAGCAAGAAAGCTTTGAACAGCAAGGTGGCGGAAGCGCAGGCGCTGGTCAATGAAATCAAGGAGAAGGAGGACGAATACGCGGCGGCGGCGGCAGCCATCAAGAAGGAAGAGGCAGCCGTTTTGGCCGAGGTTCTGCGTCTCCAGCGTCAGTTGGACGCCCAGAACGCGCCCAAGGGCGACGGCACTTATATCTGGCCCCTGCCCGCCGGATACTACACCCTTACCTCCAAATTCGGCCCCCGTACCCACCCCATCACGGGTAAGTTCCACAACCACAGCGGTACCGACATCGCCGCGCCCCGCAACACCCCCATCTACGCGGCGGCCTCCGGCACGGTATCGGTTTCCACCTACGGCAACTCTTATGGCCAGTATGTTGTCATCTATCACGGCAACGGCACGTCCACCCTTTATGCCCATATGATTATCGGCTCCCAGACGGTGAAGGCGGGAGATACGGTGACCCAGGGGCAAATCATCGGCCGCGTGGGCACCAGCGGTTCCTCCACCGGCTATCACCTCCATCTGGAATTCCAGGTGAACGGCGTGCGGAAGGACGCGGAGAGCTATTACCCCCAGTTGGACTCTAAATTTATCCGCCGGTATTAAGAGGAGCGGAAAACAGGATACAATACAGAAAGGGAGAAGGGCGGCCGCCCTTCTCCCTTTTCACCCACCCGGAAAGGATGACTGTCATGCAGAAAAAACGATTTTCCGTGCTCCACCTGCTGCTTTGCTTTGGTACGGGCGTCGCCCTGACGCTGGGGGGCTGCCTCATAGCCGGACGGCTTCTTTTGGGAAGTGAGGGCCTATCCGTGCTGAAGGGGTATCTCCTGATTCAAGAGCGCTTTGTGGAGGACGTAGACGCTGAAAAGCTGGCGGACGGGGCGCTTCACGGCATGGTGGAGAGCCTTGGAGACCGGTGGAGCCGCTATCTGAATAAGGATAGTTATGTCAACCAGCAGGAGAGCAGAGCGAATTCCTATGTGGGCATCGGCTGCACCGTCAGCTTTGAGCGCGCAGAGGGACTGCTGATTACCAAGGTACAGGAGGGAAGCGGCGCGGCGGAAAGCGGCCTTCAGCCGGGTGAGGTCATTCTGTCGGTGGACGGCGCTTCACTGGCAGGGGAAGCGGGGGAGGACCGCGCCATTCCCCGTGGGGAAGAGGGAACCCGAATGGAGCTTGTAGTGAAAGGCGAAACGGGCGCTCTGCGGACGGTGACCGTACTGCGGAAAAAGGTGGAGGACGACCCGGTGGCGTATGACCTGCTGGGGGGTGTGGGCTATATCAAGATAGACGACTTCCACAGCCGCTGCGCGGAGGAGGCCATCGCCGCAGTGGACGACCTGATGGAGCAAGGGGCCAAGGCACTGGTGTTTGATGTTCGGGGCAATCCGGGCGGCTATGTGACCCAACTCACCGAGCTTTTGGATTACCTGATGCCGGAGGGGGACGTCTTCATCAGCCGCACCAGAAGCGGCGGCGAGCAGGTCACCCAATCGGACGCGCACCGCGTTGAACTTCCCATGGCGGTGCTGTGCGACGGCGATTCATACAGCGCGGCGGAATTTTTTGCCGGGGCGCTGCAAGAGGCGGGACTTGCCACGGTGGTGGGAGAGCAGACCTGCGGCAAGGGCTACTCCCAGCAGACCTTTGCCCTGCCCTCCGGCGGGGCGCTGTCCATCTCCACGGCGGCCTATTTTACCGGAAAAGGAACCAGCTTCATTGGGATAGGGGTAACGCCTGATGTTGTGGTTGCCTTATCAGAGGAGGATGCCAAGGCGCTTGCCATGGAGCGACTGGATTATGGGGAGGATGCACAGCTTCAGGCCGCGCTGGCGCTTTTTACTTGAAATTTCCTTTTTGGGGCGCTATGCTAAAAGAAAGGAGAAAGACGAAGGAAGGCGCTTTGGTTGAATATGCGGGCGGATAAGACAGAGCTTTTTGAGCGCACCCCAGTGCCGCAGGCAGTGGCCAAACTGGCCATTCCCACGATTTTGAGCCAGCTTGTGGTGCTGGTGTACCATCTTGCGGACAGCATCTTTGTAGGCCGTACCGGCGACCCAAACCAAATGGCGGCGCTGACGCTGGCCTTTCCGGTGTATATGCTGGTCACCGGACTTGCCAACCTGTTCGGCATTGGCGCGTCCAGCCTGATTTCACGCTCTCTGGGGGTAAAGGACGCCGCCACAGCGTCGCGCACCTCGACATTCAGTTTCTATACGGCGCTGGCGTGTGCCATCCTGATGTCCCTTGCTCTGGCGCTGGGAATGACGCCCCTGCTGAACCTGCTGGGCGCCAGCCCGGATACTCTGGGCTATACCTCCGGCTACCTGTTCTATGTGATGGTGCTGGGCGCGCCGCCCACGGTGGCGGCGCTGGTACTGTCCGCACACATTCGCTCGGAGGGTCGTACCAAAGAGGCCAGCTTCGGCGTCACCCTTGGAGGACTGCTGAATATTTTCCTGGACCCGCTCTTTATTTTTATGCTTCGCATGGACGTGGCGGGGGCAGGTCTGGCGACCATGCTTTCAAACTGTGTGTCGCTGGCCTATTACATTCTCATTCTGTGCCGCCTGCGGGGGAACACGGTGCTGGATTTCCACCCATCTCACTACCGTCCGGAGAGAGGCATGGTGAAGGAGGTGCTGCTGGTGGGTTTTCCGGCGGCGTGCCTCATTCTGCTGGGAAGCACCTCCAACGCCGTTTTGACCCGTCTGGCGTCGGGATACAGCGACATCGCGGTGGCGGCCTTCGGCGTGACGCAAAAAATCGGAGATATGGCAAAGCAGGTGGGCATTGGGTTGACCCAGGGCATCATGCCGCTGATTGGTTATAATTTTGCATCAGGGAACCGCAAGCGGGTGAGGGAAACCTTGCGGCTGGCCTTTGTATCGGTGCTGGTGTTTGGCGTGGTGTTTGTGGTCGTGGCCGAGTTGCTGGCGCCGCAGCTTGTGGGACTGTTTATCCCCAACGCCGCAACGGTGGAGTTAGGGGCGGCCTATCTCTGCCGCTGGATTTTGTGCACCCCCAGCATGTGTTTGGTGCTCCTGCTGAACTCGGTGTTCCAGTCCATGGGGCTTTGGAAACCGTCTTTGTTGCTGACCTTCCTGCGGCAGATTTGCATCTATATCCCCCTGCTGTTTTTGATGAACCGCCTGCTGGGGCAGTTTGGCCTGATGTGGTGCGCTCCCATTGTAGATACGGCGGCGCTGGTTCTGGGACTTTTGTTTTACCGGCACACCACAAGAAAGCAGGCGGCACCTTTGTAAGAGAAGCAGAGCATAGACGAAAACGTCTATGCTCTCTTTGCCCAAAAGGGTGAAAAAGTGCGGAGAGAGCGCAAGGAATTCCTTGTGTCGGCAGAAAGGGCGCTATATACTATAAAAAAGTGCGTATGGACGGGGAGGAGGAGAAAGACCATGGCAGAGCGTGAAACCTATCTCGCCATTCTGAAGGAGCTGCAAGGTACGGACGCACCAAAAGAAGTGGCGGAGCAGATACAGGCTGCGCTCAGCGACCCGAAAGCGACGGACTATACCTTGAAAAGCCTTTGCGACAGCGCCGCCAAAAAGATTGTGTCCGCCTACCCGCGGAAGCAGGTGGAGTGGAACCCCACAGTGGATAAAGAGGTGTGCATTGGCTGCGGGAAATGCTTTGGATTTTGCAAACACGGTGTGTACCGCATGGAGAACGGCAAGGCTGAGGTGGTGTTCCCAGAGGGATGTGTTGTACTGTGCAGCCGGTGTATGCCGCTGTGCCCTGTGGAGGCCATTACATTTCCGAAGTTTGAAACTTATCTGGAGCTTTTGCGGGCACTGCGGAAACGAGGACGGTAAGAAAAAACCAACCGGGCAGGTATTCTGCCTGGTTGGTTTTTCTTCTGTTTTTCCATGCGGGCGCATAGGTTCGCCGTGAGGTGAAGCATATGTACGGCATCCTGTGTTATGACGCTGCCATGTCCCGCTGGCGGACGAAAACAGAGCGGCTGACCCTGCTGGGACGCCCCTTTTTGCATATCACGGTGAAGGGGAAGGGCCAGCTCAGGCGGGCGGAACGCAGGTTCCGCCGCCAAGGCGTGCGGACGGTGGTGCCGCCCCAAGGCGGCGGAGACAGCAGCTTCGGCCTTGAATGGGTGGATGTGGCTCCTTTTTTACAGGCGCAGGCGGCGTTGTTGGTAGAGGCAGGCCTTCAAAGGCTGGGACGCAGGCCGGAGGAGAGCGTCGTGGCGCTGCGGGGGCGCTGCGCCACGGCATGGCTCAGAAGGGCGGCGGAGACCTTGTGTCCAAAGGTGAAAGGGCTCGTGCTGAATGTCAAGGAGGGCGGCGATGCTCTGGCAGAGTACCTTTATCTCAACCAGGGGATGGGAGTTTTGCAGGAGCGGCCCGGACTGGTTCCCGACGTAGCGGTTTGTTTTTCGCAGGAGAAAACGGGCGGGGAAGCGGGGCTGACCTATTCCCTTTGCCGTGAGCGCATCGACCTGTGCGGCGCGTCGTTTTCCCTCAAAGAGGATGTAGAGAAGGGCGCCTGGGGTGGCCTGCCGCTTTTGGCCGCCCTGTGGGAAGCGGGGGCTGTCAGGCCGGAAATGCTGACGGTAGAATGGGCTTGACAGCATGGGACAAACTAACTATAATAATCCATAATGTCTTGTTATGACCATTTTTATGGCGCGGTTTTAGGGCGCGAATACGGAAAGGGTGCGATTGCCGTGGCAAAGGAATTTAAGCTGAGTCCTCAGCGGTTTCAGGAGCTTCAGGAGGAACTCAACTATTTGAAAACAGTGCGCGAAAAGGAGGTTGCGGACCAAATCAAAGAGGCCCGCTCCTTCGGCGACCTGAGCGAAAACAGCGAGTATGACGAGGCGAAAAACGAGCAGGGCAAGCTCTATTCCCGCATCGCTGAGGTGGAGAACATCCTCGGCAACTGCGTCGTCATCGAGGAGCAGGAGGACGAGGGCGAATATGTCCGTCTGGGCAGCACAGTCGTTGTGCTGGACAAAGAGTTCAAAGAGGAACTGACCTATCAGATTGTCGGCTCCCAGGAAGCCGACCCCATGGCCGGCCGCCTGTCGGAGGAATCTCCCTTCGGTAAGGCGCTGTTGGGCAAGAATAAGGGCGATGATGTGGTTGTGGAGGCCCCTGTCGGCGTCATCCACTATCAGATTTTGGATATTCAGAGATAAGGAGTTGTGTCCTGTGGCCGAGGAGAAGAACACCCAGGCTCCCGAAGAGGAGCGTTCCCTGTCCGAGCTGCTGCAAATTCGTCGGGATAAGCTGAACGACTTGCAGGCTGGCGGGGAAGACCCGTTTCAGGTGACGAAATTCACCGTCACCCACCACAGCACCGTCATCAAAGAGAACTTTGAGGCCATGGAGGGGCAGACTGTTTCCGTGGCCGGCCGCCTCATGTCCAAGCGCGGCATGGGCAAGGCCGTGTTCTGCGATTTGCAGGACGGCAAGGGCCGCATCCAGCTTTATGTCCGCATTGACGAGCTGGGCGAGGAGCCGTTTGCCAAGTTCAAAAAGTATGACATCGGTGATTTGGTGGGCGTTCAGGGTGAGGTGTTCCGTACCAAACGGGGGGAAATCTCCGTCAAGGCCCACAAGGTGACGCTGCTTTCCAAGTCGCTTCTGCCGCTGCCGGAGAAATTCCACGGCCTCACTGACCGGGAAACCCGCTACCGCCAGCGCTATGTAGACCTGATTGTCAATCCCGAGGTGCGCCGCACCTTTGAGATTCGTTCCCGCTTTATCAAGCACGTGCGGGATTTTCTGGACGAGCGGGGCTATCTGGAGGTGGAAACGCCGGTGCTGAACACCATCTCCGGCGGCGCTACCGCCCGGCCTTTTATCACCCACCACAACACGCTGGACATCGATATGTTCATGCGTATTGCCACAGAGCTGCCGCTGAAGCGGCTGATTGTGGGCGGCATGGAGCGGGTGTATGAGATTGGCCGCATCTTCCGCAACGAGGGTATGGACCCTAAGCACAATCCGGAATTTACGACGGTAGAGCTTTACGAGGCCTATGCCGATTTCAACGACATGATGGACTTGTTTGAGACGCTTCTCTCCTCGGCGGCTCAAAAGATTTTGGGCGCCTATCAGGTGGAGTGGCAGGGCGAGCAGATAGACCTGACCCCCGGCTGGCCCCGTTTGACCATGGCCGAAGCTGTCAAGAAATATGTGGGCGTCGATTTTATGAGCATCGGAAGCGACGAGGAGGCGGTGGCCGCGGCCAAGTCGGTGGGCGTGGAGCTGCCCGAAACCGCCGACCTCACTTGGGGCAACGCCCTGTATGAGTGCTTTGACCAAAAGGTGGAGGAGAAGCTCATACAGCCCACCTTTATCACCATGCACCCGGTGGACGTTTCTCCGCTGGCAAAGCGTTCTCCGGCCGACCCACGGCTCACCGAGCGCTTTGAGTTGTTCATCTGCCACAGCGAAATGGGCAACGCCTTTTCCGAGCTGAACGACCCCATCGACCAGCGGGGCCGCTTTCAGAAGCAGGTCGAGCTGCGGGACAAGGGCGACGACGAGGCCGGCATGATGGACGAGGACTTCATCACCGCACTGGAGTACGGTATGCCGCCCACCGGCGGCTTGGGAATCGGCATTGACCGATGCGTTATGATGCTGACCAACAACGATTCCATTCGTGAAGTGATTTTGTTCCCCACGATGAAGCCTTTGGAGGGTTGACCAAAGGGAGAAGCAGGGCAGATTTGCACGCTTTGGAGGAGAAAATGAACGTTTTAGTCGTCGTGGATATGCAGAAGGACTTTATCAGCGGCCCGCTGGGCACGGAGAAGGCGGCGGCAAACGTTCAGGCGGTCAGGGAGCGTATCCTTCAGGCGAAAAAGCTGGGCGAAACTGTCATCTTCCTGCGCGATACCCATCAGGAAAACTATCTGGAGACGCAGGAAGGCCGCCGCCTGCCTGTGCCCCACACATTAGAAGGCACGGAAGGCTGGGAAATCGTCGATGCGCTTGCCCCGCTTGCAGCGGGCGAGCTTGTCATCAACAAGCCGACCTTCGGAAGCGTTGCGATGGGCGAAACGCTGCGGGAGCTGAACGAGAAGGAACCTGTGGAAACCATCACCTTTGTGGGCATCTATACGGATATGTGCGTCCTGAGCAACGTTCTGCTTGCCAAGGCATTTCTGACCGAAGCACGGATTGTGGTGGACGCATCCTGCTGCGTCGGACTGTCCGATGAAGCGCATCGGAACGCGATTGGCACCATGAAAATCTGTCAGGTTGATATAATCAATGAATAAGGTAAAATTTTAATTCTTGCATGGCATACCGGCACGAAAACGAGCCGGTATGCCATTGTGCGTCTTAAAATCTACTCCGCACCCTCCTGCTGCAAGCGGCGGCGCAAGGGGTGCGATGCGCTGAGGAAGTGACTGCGCTTTGGGCGATGAGACACAAAAGAAAAGAAGTTGGCGCGGCCGTCTGTTGGGCCGCCGCAACCTCAATCCCACTCGGGTGGTGGTGGTGGGCTTCCTGCTGGTGATTCTGCTGGGTACGCTGCTGCTGATGCTGCCCATTGCCTCGTCGGCGCGGACGTGGACCTCTCCACTGACTGCGCTGTTTACCGCCACCTCCGCCACCTGTGTGACCGGCCTGGTGCTGGTGGACACCTGGCTCCATTGGAGCATCTTCGGCCAGGCTGTCATTCTGGCGATGATTCAGCTGGGCGGCCTGGGCTTTATGACGCTGTTCGCACTGGCCTCCTTTGCGCTCCACCGCCGCATCTCCCTGTCGGAACGGCTGGTTATGAGCTCTGCATTCAACTTGAAGGACATCGATGGCGTGGTGCGGCTGGTGCGCCATGCAATTCGGGGCACACTGCTGTTTGAGGGAATTGGCGCGGTGGCGTTGTCCGTATGCTTTATTCCGGAGTTTGGACTGCCGGGCGGCATTTGGCGCGGCGTTTTCCATGCAGTTTCCGCTTTTTGCAACGCGGGGTTTGATTTAATGGGCAGCCAGGGAGCGTTTTGCAGCTTGGCAAACTATGTGAACCATCCGGTGGTGTGCGTGGTTATTATGTGCCTCATTGTGGTGGGCGGTTTGGGCTTCTTCGTTTGGGAGGACATCCTGCGAAAGCGCAAGTGGCGCAAATTGTCTATTTACAGCAAGCTGGTCATCATCTGTACCGTTACGCTCATTCTGTTTGGTTTCGGATATTTCCTGTTGGCGGAGTGGGGGAATCCTGGGACATTGGGGGGGCTTCCCGTTCACGAGCGGCCGCTGGCTGCCCTGTTCCAATCGGTGACCCTCCGCACGGCAGGGTTCAGCGCCATCGACCAGGGCGCGTTGTATGATACCTCCAAGGCGTTGTCCAGCCTCTTTATGCTCATCGGCGGCAGCGCCGGCTCCACAGCGGGCGGCCTAAAAACCGTTACCGTGCTTACAGTTATTTTGGCAGTGCGTTCCGGCTTGAAGGGAGATGACGAAATCACTGTCCACGGACGGGCCATTTCCTACCGTCAGGCCAGCAATGCCATGACTCTGACATTTTTCGTTATTATCCTGCTGCTGTGCGGCTCTTTCCTGATTTCACTGGTGGACCACCTCGGCTATATGGACACGGTATTTGAAGTGTCCTCCGCCATTGGCACGGTCGGCTTGTCCACGGGCTTGACGCCGCAGTTGTCCACGGTGTCCAAGGTGGTGCTGATTGCCTGTATGTATCTGGGCCGGGTGGGCGTGTTGTCCTTTGCCTTTGCCCTAATGGCAAAAAAGAAGAGTGTGGGACAACAGCAGGTAAAGCATCCGGCGGTCGACTTGATGATTGGCTGACGCGGGCCAAGCTGCGAGAGAAAGGGAGCGTTTTACACGATGAAAACATTTGTGGTAATCGGCCTCGGACGGTTTGGCACCGCCGTGGCGGAGGAGCTTTGCGAACTGGGGCATGAGGTGCTGGCAGTGGACGCCTTTGAAGAGCCGGTGCAGGAGATTGCCGACAAGGTGACCCACGCCGCCATCTGTGACGCCCGCAGCGCAAGCGCGCTGTCCTCTTTGGGCGTGCGCAACTATGACTGCGCCATTGTGTCCGTGGGCAACGACCTGGGTACGTCCACGCTTATCACCCTCAATCTGAAAGAGATGGGCGTCCCGCAGGTCATCTGCAAGGCGCAGAGCCATATTCACCGCCGCCTGCTGGAGAAAATCGGCGCCGACCAGGTGGTTTTTCCAGAGCACGAGATGGGGCTGAAGCTGGCCCACAATCTGGTGGGCACCAACGTCATCAACTATTTGGAGCTTTCCAAGGATTACGGCCTGGTGGAAATTCCCGCCCCCCAGAGTTGGTGGGGCCGCCATCTGAGCGACTTGAACGTTCGCGCCCAGTATGGGGTCAACATCATGGCGGTGCGTCATCAGGGCGAGGAGGATTTGACCGTTGCGCCCGGCGCCGCCTTTGAAATAAAGACGGGCGACCATCTGGTGGTGGTGGGCCGTCTGGACGCCATTCGCCATATCCGCAGCCTGTGATGGACTGGGAACGCATCACATCCCGCCGCAACCCCCTGCTCCAATATGTGCGGGAGCTTCAGCGGGGGAGAAAAGAGCGCAGAAAAGCGGGGGAGTATATTGGGGACGGCCTCAAGCTGCTGGACGAGGCTCTCTGCCACGGTGCGGATATAACCGCAGTTATCTGCTCGGACGGTATGGCGCTTCCTGATGTACCGGAGAAAACGCGCCGGCTGGTGGTGCCGGAGGATGTGATGGCGTTCATCTCACCTATGGAAACTCCGCAGGGAGCGCTTTTTGTGGCAAAGCTCCCTGACCTGAAGCCTCCTGCGGCGCTGACGGGCAGATGTTATCTGGTGCTTGACACCCTGCAAGACCCGGGCAATCTCGGCACAATCTGGCGCACCGCCGACGCTTTTGGAGCAGACGGCCTGCTGCTGGTAAACGCCTGCGCCGACCCTTACGGGCCCAAAACGGTGCGCGCCACCATGGGCGCGGCCTTTCGGCTCCCAGTGTGGGAGACTGATTTGCAAGAATTGACGGCATTGCTTGACGCAGTTGGCTTGCCGCTGTATGCCACCGCCCTTCGGGAGGACACCATAGACGTTCGTGCCTGCGACCTGAGCCGCGGAGCGGTGGTCATTGGGAGCGAGGGCAAAGGCGTTTCCTTGGCTGTGCTGGAACATTGCGGGAAGACCCTGCGTATTCCTATGGAAGAGCAGTGCGAATCCCTGAATGCGGCTGCTGCTGCCGCAGTTATCCTATGGGAGATGTACCGCGGACGGTAAAAGCGAAAGGAGGGCGGGAGCATGGCCACCTTGAAGTATTGGATATGGCTGTCCCAGCGGATGGGAGGACAGGGAAGCAGCGGACCTGTGTGCCGCGTGCTGGAGCATTTCGGCACGCCGGAGGCGGTCTACTTTGCCGACCCTGCCGAATACAAGCTGTTGCCCGACTTGCCGGCAGGCCTGCGTGCCGCGCTGGAGGACAAGACGCTGGAACGGGCGGAGGACTGCTTGGAGCAGTGCGCCCGTCTGAACCTCCGTATTCTCACCGTACAGGACGCCGATTACCCTGAGCGCCTGCGCCAGCTTTACGACTATCCTTTGGTGCTCTACCTGAAGGGGAAGTGGTTCCCCTTTGACGAGATGGTGGCCATCGGTATGGTAGGCTCCCGTAACGCCACAGGGTACGGTATCGAGATGGCGGGTCGGCTGGCCATGGATTTGACGCGCTCTGGGGCGTTGGTGGTGTCCGGCATTGCCGAGGGGATTGACACCGCTGCGCTGAAAGGCGTGCTCCAAGCGGGCGGTGCGCCGGTTTCCGTGTTGGGCTGCGGCGTCGACGTGGTTTATCCCAAGAAGAACCGCGGCCTGTTTGAGGACGTGGCCGCCGCAGGTGTTTTAATCAGTGAATATCCGCCCGGCACACCGGCGGAGGGGCACCATTTTCCGGTGCGGAACCGCATTATCAGCGGCCTGTCCCTCGGCGTTGCGGCGGTGGAGGCACGGGAACACAGTGGGACGTTGATTACCATGCGCCACGCCCTGGAGCAGAGCAGGGACACCTTCGCTGTTCCCGGCAATGCGGATGCACCCATGAGCCGCGGAACCAACCTGCTCATTCAGCGGCAGGAGGCCAAGCTCATCATGAGCGCCGCCGATATTCTGGAGGAATACCGCGGCAGGCAGGCGGTGCAGGTTTATACAGCGCCGCCGTTGGTGCGGGATGAGGCAGGAGAACGTCTGGACGCGGTGCGGGAATTTGGCGCTGCTCGCCCTGCTGAACGCTCTGTCAGGGCAAAGCGGGAGGAAAAGCCTGCCGCGCCAGTCCTTCCCACCCTTGACCGAAAGACGGCCCGTGAAACGCTGACCGACGACCAGCTTACGGTGCTGGAAGCACTGGACGGCAAGACCCTGCTGGTAGACCAGCTTGTGGAGGAGACGCAGCTTCCCGCCCGGCGGGTGGCTTCCGCCCTCACCATTTTGCAGGTGAACGGCTATGTGGCCGAAGGGGCGGGAAAGCGCTTTACATCGTCTGTTTGTTTGAAGTGACGCAATCAACTCGTTTTGGAGGTACTCCCTTATGGCAAAGACCAACTTGGTTATCGTGGAATCACCGGCAAAGGCCAAGACCATTGGAAAATACCTTGGCCCCGGCTACCAGGTCAAGGCGTCCATGGGCCATGTCCGCGACCTGCCCAAAAGCAAGATGGGCGTGGATATTGAGGGCGGCTTTATCCCGGACTACCAGCCGATAAAGGGCAAGGAAGACGTCATCAGCGATTTGACCAAGGCCGCAAAAAAGAGCGACAAGGTCTATCTTGCCACTGACCCCGACCGCGAAGGCGAGGCCATTTCTTGGCATCTGAAGGAAATGCTTGGTCTGCCGAAGGAGAAAACCTACCGGGTGACCTTTAACGAAATTACGAAAAAAGTGGTCAATGACTCCATTGCCCAGCCCCGGAGTATTGACCAAAATTTAGTGGACGCGCAGCAGGCGCGCCGCATCCTTGACCGCATTGTGGGATACCAGCTTTCGCCGCTGCTGTGGAAGAAGATACGCCGGGGGCTGTCGGCGGGCCGCGTGCAGTCGGTGGCCACCCGTATGGTGGCAGAGCGGGAAGAGGAGATACGCGCCTTTGTGCCGGAGGAATACTGGTCGCTGGAGGCTGCGTTAGACCGGCAGGCTCCCAACAAGGGGGGCTTTACTGCCCAGTTTTACGGAAAAGAGAAAAAGATGGAGCTGCACAGCGAGGCTGAGGTGGGCGCTGTTTCAGCGGCGGTAAGCGGCAGTCCGTTCACCGTCACCGGTGTGAAGCGGCAGGACAGGAACCGCAATCCGGCGCCGCCGTTCATCACCTCCACTCTCCAGCAGGACGCATCCCGCAAGCTGAACATGACGCCCCGACGCACCATGTCGGTGGCGCAGCAGCTCTATGAGGGCGTGGACATCGCGGGCGAAGGCACCGTGGGTCTTATCACCTATATGAGAACGGACTCCCTCCGCCTGTCGGAGGAGGCCCTGTCAGCGGCGCAGCGTTTTATCGTCAGCCGCTACGGCGCGGCCTATCATGCGGGCAAGCCCCGCCGCTTTAAGACCAAGGCGGGCGCGCAGGACGCCCACGAGGCCATCCGCCCCTCCAATGTGGACTTGACGCCGGAGAGCATCAAGAAGGACCTGACGACAGAGCAGTACCGCCTGTATAAGCTGATTTGGAGCCGTTTTCTGGCCAGCCAGATGTCTCCGGCAGTGTACGACAGCGTTTCCATTGAGGTAGAGTCCGCCGGATACACGTTTCGGGCCAGCCATTCGTCCATCAAGTTTTCCGGTTTTACGGCGGTGTACGAGGAGGGCAGGGACGAGGACAATGAAGAGGTGCAATCACCCCTGCCGGACTTGAAGGTGGGCGAGGCGTTGAAATGCAAAGCTCTCAAGCCGGAGCAGCACTTCACCCAGCCCCCCGCCCGCTATACCGAGGCCACCCTCATTCGGGCGCTGGAAGAGCAGGGAGTGGGACGGCCTTCCACCTATGCGCCCACCATCTCCACCATCATGGACCGGGAGTATGTGGTGAAAGAGGGCAAAGCCCTGCGGACGACCCCCTTGGGCGAAGTGGTCACCGGCCTGATGAAGGACAAATTCACCGATATTGTAGACCCTGCCTTTACCGCAGGTATGGAAGAGCGGCTGGACAAGGTGGAGGAGGGCAGCGAGAACTGGAAACAGGTGCTGTCCGCCTTCTACGGCAGCTTTGACGCGGAGCTGAAAAAGGCGGAGAGCGAGCTGGACGGCGAGCGCATCAAGGTGCCGGACGAGGTGTCCAGCGAGATATGCCCCCAGTGCGGCCGTAATCTGGTGGTCAAGTCGGGGCGTTTTGGACGTTTTCTGGCCTGCCCAGGCTATCCGGAGTGCGACTTCACTATGCCGCTGGTGGTGGAGATGCCGGGCAAATGCCCCAAGTGCGGCGGCCGCCTCTTTAAGCGCACAGGTATGAGCAAAAAGACCAAAAAACAGTTCACCTATTACTGCTGCGAGCGGGTGGGAAATAAGGACGAGTCCAAGCGGTGTGATTTCATGACATGGGACGTGCCGGTTAAGGACAACTGCCCCCAGTGCGGCCAGACCATGTTTAAGAAGTCCGGCCGGGGCTTCAAAAAGCCCTTCTGCATCAACGAGAACTGCTCCAACTTCACACCGGAGGAGCAGCGGGGCGGCTACCGGAAAAAGACGGAGGACGCCGCGGAAAAGTCGGCGGCCAAAAAGACCGCGGCAAAGAAGGCGGCCTCCAAGAAGACTACGGCCAAAAAGACAGCAAAGAAAACGACAGCCCGCAAGACGGCGAAAAAGAGCGAAGGCTGAAACGCGAGGGAAAGATGGAACCTGTTACCGTGATTGGCGCGGGGCTGGCAGGCTGCGAAGCGGCATGGCAGTTAGCCCGCGGGGGCATTCCCGTCATTCTGCGGGAGATGAAGCCCCAGAAGATGACGCCCGCCCACCACAGCGGGGATTTTGCAGAGCTGGTGTGCTCCAACTCCCTGCGCTCCGACCAACTGGAAAACGCAGTGGGTCTGCTGAAGGAAGAACTGCGCCGCTGCGGCAGCCTTATCATGGCGTGCGCCGACGAGCATCGGGTAGAGGCGGGCGGCGCGCTGGCGGTAGACCGCTACGGCTTTTCAAGCGCGGTGACGGAGCGGGTGCGAAATCACCCCCTTATCACTGTGGAGGAAGGAGAGGTCACCGGTCTGCCCGAACAGGGGCAGGTTCTTGTCGCCACCGGCCCCCTCACGTCGGACGGCCTATTTGCCGCCATACAAGCCATGTTCCCAGAGCGGGAATCTCTCCACTTTTTTGATGCCGCCGCGCCGCTGGTGGCCTTTGAGAGTATCAATATGGACGAGGCGTGGTTTGCATCCCGTTACGACAAGGGAACGCCGGATTATGTAAACTGCCCCATGATGGAGGAGGAATACCGCGCATTTTGGGAGGCGCTCACTACCGCTGAGGAGGCGGAAGTCCACGGTTTTGAGGACAAGAGCGTTTTTGAGGGCTGTATGCCGGTGGAGGTTATGGCCCGCCGGGGGTATGACACCCTCCGCTATGGCCCCCTGAAGCCCAAGGGTTTGCCCGACCCAAAGACGGGGAGGGAGCCTTACGCCGTGGTGCAGCTTCGGCGGGACAACGCCGACGGCACCATCTATAATCTGGTGGGCTTTCAGACCCACCTGAAATGGCCGGAGCAGAAGCGGGTGTTTTCCATGATACCGGGCCTACACGACGCGCAATTTGTCCGCTATGGTGTAATGCACCGCAACACCTACCTGGACTCGCCACGATTGCTTGACCGCTATTACCGGCTGAGGCAGGAGCCGCGCATCACCTTTGCCGGACAGATGACGGGCGTGGAGGGGTATGTGGAGTCCACCGCCTCCGGCTGGCTGGCTGGGACGGAGTTGGCGCGGCGGCTGCTGGACAAGACGCCCCTTGACCTGCCACAGGAGACCGCCATCGGTGCTCTGGCGCTGTATGTGAGCAATGAAAGCGTGGCAGATTTCCAGCCGATGAACGTCAATTTTGGCATTATTCCGCCCCTCGACCATCGGGTCAAGGGCAAGCGAAATAAAAACGCGGAACTGTCTCAAAGAGCGCTGGGCATACTGGCGGAGTACATAGCGCGAGGCGACGCTTAAACGGCGAGGAGGAGAGCATATGAAAATCATTGTGGACGCCATGGGCGGCGATAACGCCCCGCAGGCCCCTGTGCAGGGCGCGCTGGACGCGGTGCGGGAGTACGGCACGGAGGTCATTCTGGTGGGCCGGGGAGAGGAGATACTCGCCGTCATGAAGGAACAGGGGGTGGATGAGCTGCCCCCTGGCGTTGAAATCGTTCACGCCAGCGAGGCTGTGGAGATGTGCGACAACCCCGCCACCGCTTTCAAGGAGAAGAAGAACTCCTCTCTGACTGTGGGCCTGAATCTGCTGAAGGAGGGCAAAGGCGCGGCCTTTGTCTCAGCGGGCAGCACCGGCGCGCTGCTTTCGGGCGCCACACTCATTGTCAAGCGCATCAAGGGTATCCGGCGGGCGGCCCTCTGCCCTGTGCTGCCCACAGGTGACCGAGGAATGGTTCTGGTAGATTGCGGCGCTAACGCTGTATGTACTCCGGAGTATCTGCTTCAATTTGCTTTCATGGGTTCTTATTACGCGGAGCGGACGTTGGGCTGTCCGGAACCGAGGGTAGGCCTTTTGAACATCGGCACAGAGGAAAGCAAGGGTACCGACCTCCAGCGGGAGGCGTATGCCCTGCTGAAGCAGGCCGGAGAACAGGGCCGTATCCAGTTTGTCGGCAACGTGGAGGCACGGGAAGCCATTATGGGCGGCGTGGATGTGCTGGTGTGCGACGGGTATTCCGGCAACGTACTGCTGAAGACGGTGGAGGGCACCGCGCTCTATATGGCCGGCCTGATGAAGGGAATGTTTAAGAAGAACGCCGTCACCAAGCTGGCCGCCGTGCTGGTGTCAGGCGGCATCAAGGAGTTCAAGAAGAAAATGGATTTCGGCGAGGTGGGTGGAACGGCCTTGATGGGTATCGCCAAGCCGGTTGTCAAGGCCCACGGCTCATCGGATGCCTATGCCATGAAAAACGCGGTGCGCCAGGCCATGCGGTATGCCTCGTCCGGTATCGTGGAAGGCATTGCGGAAAATATTGAGTATATGCGTATTCCGGCCCAAGGAAAATCAGCCGGGGCAACGGGAGAAATGGAATAATTTCCAAAACCCCTTGACAGGGCGGGTGTTTCTGCTATTATGTAAGCGATAACAGCGAAAAGGGGATACTGACCTATGATTTTTGAAAAACTCAGTGCGCTGATTGCCGAACAATTCAGCGTAGATGCGGACACGATTACGATGGAGACTTCCTTTGAAGAGGATTTGTCTGCCGACTCGCTGGACATCGTAGACCTGTCCATGTCGATTGAGGAGACTTTTGGCCTTGGAGAGATGGGAGAAGAAGACCTCTCCAAAATCACCACGGTGGGCGATTTGGTGAACCTGATTCAAAGCCGCACCGAATAAACCGACCAATCAAGCTGTAAGGCCCCGCTCGGAAACGGCGGGGTCTTGTTTTTCCGAAGAAGGGGAGCAAGATGAAGGAACTTGAAACACGCCTGAACTACACCTTTCGTGACCGTACCCTGCTGGAAAATGCCCTGACCCACAGCTCTTATGCAAACGAACACCGGGAGGAGGGGATGCCCAGCAACGAGCGGTTGGAGTTTCTGGGCGACTCTGTGCTTGGCATGGTGACGGCGGACTACCTCTACCGTACCCATCCCGACCTGCCAGAAGGGGAACTGACGCGTATTCGGGCGGCGCTGGTGTGTGAAGCCAGCCTCCACCGGGTGGCGGAGGAATTGGAGTTGGGCCGGTGCCTGCGGCTGGGCCGGGGCGAGAATGCCGGCGGAGGCCGTCAGCGGCCCTCCATTCTGGCTGACGCAGTAGAGGCCGTGCTGGCAGCAGTCTACCTGGACGGCGGCATTGGCTCTGCCCGCAAAATTATCTCGCGCTTCATTCTGGAGCGGGAGGAGGAAGAGGTGGACGCTGGCAGGGACTATAAGACCGCTCTTCAGGAGCTTGTCCAGCGGGAGAGCGGACAGAGCCTTTCCTATCGCCCGGTGCGGGAGGAAGGCCCCGACCATGCAAAGGTGTTCACCGTTGCAGTGGAGCTGAATGGCAAGCAGGTGGGAGAGGGCAGCGGCCGCAGTAAAAAACTGGCGGAGCAGGCGGCGGCCAAAAGCGCCATTGCCAAGCTGTTTCCCAATTAAAAAGAACCCCGTCTCCGCAATGCGGAGGCGGGGTTCTTCCTATGGACTTCGTCAGAGACCGTAGATGGCTTGCAGGAGCGCGGCGCCGGAAGGGGTGCGAAAGACCTTGCCCTGAAAATTGCGGATGTTTTCCGCAGGGTAAGGGTGCTCCTCTGCATTTACAATGTAGTCGGCTTCCACAAGAATTTGATAGTCAAGCCCCTCAATATCGGTATAGGTGTGATGATGTCCGACCAGATAAGCAATTCGTTCCACCTGAGCAGAGGAAAGTCCGGTATCTGATAAAAACTGGCGCACAAGCGGCGCCCCTTCTATTTCCTGATATTTGCCGTTCGTGTTGCCGTATTTGGCACGGCACAGCGGGCAGGCGATATCATGGGTGATAGCGGCGACCTCAAGGGTAAGCTGAGTCTCGCTGTCCAGTTGCTCCAGTTCACCGATGGTTTTCGCGTAAGCCCATACTTTGAGGAAGTGGTTGACGTCATGGATGTTCCCTTCTGAAAACGAAATCATTTTTGCCATGATTTCTGAGATGCCCATAAGGTACGCGCTCCTTTTCTGCGGCGGTCTATGACACTCGACGTGTCGATAGGTTGATTTTACCACAGATAGGCAGTCGTTTCAACGAACTCCTTACGAGTGGAAAATCCAGAGCGAAAAATGGCATAGATGGGAATTTTCTTGCACAAAAATGAAAAGGTATGATATAATATCTCGTTATCATATCAATGCAGACAGAAGGTGTTGGATTTGTACTTAAAAGCGCTCGAAATTCAGGGCTTCAAGTCGTTTCCGGACAAGACTGTGCTGACCTTTGGCGAGGACATCACCGCCATCGTCGGCCCCAACGGGAGCGGCAAATCCAACATTTCGGACGCCATCCGCTGGGTCATGGGCGAGCAGTCCACCCGCGCCCTCCGGGGGGGCAAGATGGAGGACGTCATTTTCGGCGGCACCGCCAAGCGGAAGCAAACGGGTTATGCCGAGGTCTCCCTCATCCTGGACAACACCACCCACCTCTTTGATGTGGAGGAGAGCGAGGTCATGGTGACCCGCCGCTACTACCGCAGCGGAGAGAGCGAGTACTACATCAACAGGCGCAGTGTGCGGCTGAAGGACGTGAACGAGCTGTTCATGGACACCGGTCTGGGCCGTGAGGGTTACTCCATCATCGGGCAGGGTAAAATTGACGAGATACTCTCTGTTAAGAGTGCTGACCGTCGGGAAGTCTTTGAAGAGGCAGCGGGCATTTCCCGCTTTCGCCACCGCAAGGAAGAGGCAGAGCGCAAGCTGGAGCGCACCGACGAAAATCTGGTGCGTATCAACGATAAAATCGAGGAGCTGGAGCTGCGGGTAGAGCCGCTGCGCACCCAGGCGGAGAAGGCGAAGAAATTCCTTGTCCTGCGGGACGAGCTGCGGGGGCTTGAGATTTCCGTTTGGCTGGAAAATCTGGAGCGGGTGCGGCAGAACGGCATCAAATATGCCGCCGACTATGAGCAGGCTCTCCGCCAGAAGCAGGAGGCTCAGCAGGCGGTAGAAAACCTTTACGCTCAAGTGGAGCAGATGAGCGAGGCCATGCGGGAAAAGGACGTTGCCGCCGAGGCCGTCCGCTTTGCCATCGCTTCCCGCACCGCTACGGTCAGCGAGCTGGAAAGCGCCGTGGCCGTCTTGCGCGCTAACGTACAGAACAACTTGGACAATGCGGCCCGGATGCGGGCGGAGTTGGACAGGCAGGAAGGGCGTGCAGGGAGTATTTTTCAGCAGATGGAGGAGCGCAAAGCTCTGCTGGAAGAATTGAAGCAAAAGACAGAAGAAGCGCAGAACACTCTGTCTGCCAAGCAGCGGGAAGCGGAAGAGGCTGCGGCGGGCGCAGGCAGCGTCAGCGCCGAATTGGAGCAGCTTCGGGCCAGAGAGGCCATGGAGAACGCTACTGCATCGGAGACAAGGGCACTGCTTTCCGCGCTGGCCGCCGCCGCGCAGGAATTGCTTGACCGGGACGAGACCATCCGCCGGGATCTGTCCGAGGGAGAGGCGCGTCTTGCCGAGGCGAAGGCCAATCTGCAAACAGCGGAAACGGAATACCAGGACGCGCTGGAAGAGCGGGACAGCCTGAAAAATGTCATCAATGGCTATGAACTGCGTCTGGACGGCCGCCGAAAAAAGGCCAAGCAGGCGGAGGAAGCTCATGTCCGTTTGCAGATGGAGGAGAACGCTCTCCGTTCCCGTATTCAGCTTTTAACGGAGATGGAAAAGGAATACGAGGGTTATTCCAAGGCCGTCCGCTTGGTGATGAATGAGGCGGAGCGCGGTTCCCTCCGCGGGGTGTACGGCCCGGTGGCGGGTCTGCTCCATGTGCCGGATAAGTTTACCGTGGCCATTGAGACCGCCTTGGGCGGCGCTATGCAGAATTTGGTGGTAGAGCGGGAAGAGGACGGCAAAGCCGCCATTCAGTACCTGAAGCGTCGGGACGGAGGCCGGGCTACCTTCCTGCCCCTCAGTTCCATCCGTCCCCATCAGCTTCGGGAGCAGGGCGTGGAACGGGAACAGGGCTTTTTGGGTGTTGCCGACCAAATTATCGCGTTTGACCTCAAGTATAAAAACGTATTTTCCAACCTGCTGGGCCGGGTGGTCATCGCGGAGGACATGGACGCTGCCATCGCTATCGCCCGCAAGTATGGCTACCAGTTCCGCATTGTTACACTGGACGGTCAGGTACTCAATGCCGGCGGCTCTATGACAGGCGGTTCCGCCAGCCGAAGCGCCGGCATCCTGTCCCGCGCCAACGAGTTGGAGCGGCTCCACAAGCAGATGGAGGGCTTGGAGGGACAGCTTCAGTCTGCCCGGCAGGCCAGAGAGGAAGCGGCCCGCGAGCTGACGGCGGCGGAGTATGAGATGGAGACCGCGCGTACCCAGCAGCGTGCGCTGGAGGACACCATGCTCCAGCAGAAGGAGCGCCGCGACCGTTATGAGAGCGCTTTGCGGGACTTGGAGGGAGCGCGGGACGCCCGGCGCGGGGAGCTTGAGCAGGTGAAGGAGCGGGCGGCTCAAACCGAGGCAGATACCGCTGCCGCCCGCAGCCGTATTGAGCAGATGGAGGGCGCCGCCGCAGCGCTGCGTGCGGAGGCCGAAGGGAAGCAGAAGGGGCAGAGCGACCTGCAAAGCCGTTCTGAGCGTATTGCCGCAGAAATGGCGGGTATTCGCTCTGACATGGCTGCGTTGGACGCCCAGCGCGCCGCTGCGGAACAGAGCCTTGCGGAGTTGTCCGCCATGCACGAGGATTTGGCGGGCGACCACGACCAGCAGATTGAGCGCATCAAGGGCTATGAGAGCCAGAATGAGGCGTTGGACGCGGAAATCACGGAAAAAGAGGCCAAGCTGCGCGCTATCCGTGGAGAGAATGCCGGGCAGGAAGAAGAAATACGCCGCCTGAATGAGGAGAAACTAAAGTTAGAAGCGGAACGCAATCGGCTGGACAAGGAGAGCCGCGACAAGAACAGCGAGCTTTTGGGCATGGAACGGGAGACATCCCTGCTGGAGCAAAAGAAGAACAGCGCCGCCATGGAGGAGAAGCAGCTTTTGGACAAGCTGTGGGAGACTTATGAGCTGACCCACGAGGCGGCCATGGCCCAGAGGCTGGAGCTGGAGTCCGTGCCCAAAGCCCAGAAGCGTATCGGGGAGTTGAAGCGTTCCATTTCAAGCCTTGGCAACATCAACGTGGACGCCATTGAGGAATTTGAGCAGGTGAATGAGCGATATACCTATTTCACCGGACAGCGGGACGACGTGGAAAAGGCCAAGGGCGAGCTGGAGACCATCATTCGGGACATCACCGGAGAGATGAAGACCATCTTTGCAGAGCAGTTCGCGGTCATCAACAAGGCGTTTGGGGAGACCTTCCTGGAGCTGTTTGGCGGAGGCCGCGCCACCCTGGAATTGGAGGACCAGGATGACATTCTCAACTGCGGCATTGAGATACGGGTACAGCCCCCTGGCAAGGCGCTGAAAATCATCACCCTGCTGTCCGGCGGCGAAAAGGCTTTTGTGGCCATCGCCCTGTACTTCGCTATCCTCAAGGTGCGCCCGACGCCCTTTGTTGTGATGGACGAGATTGAGGCTGCGCTGGACGACAACAATGTGGTGCGTTTTGCCCGCTATATGCGGCAGATGAGCGACAAGACCCAGTTCATTGTCATCACACACCGCCGCGGCACCATGGAGGAGGCCGATGTACTCTACGGCGTCACCATGCAGGAGCAGGGGGTCAGCCGAATGCTGACCATCAATTTGAATGACGTGGAACGGGAGTTAAAAATCAAGTGAGGCTAAGTTTGCGGCAGAAAATATGGATGGCGAGGCTGCCTTTGTTGGCCGCCTGTGTTGTGGCTATTGTGGGAGCGACGGTGAAGTGGAACTGGCTTTTTTTCGTATGGGTGGCGTTAGTGCTCGCTTTTGTGGTGCTGGATCTACTTTTGGTGCGCTGCCCCTACTGCGGGGAATGTTTGGGCTACGGACGCGGCGCTTTTTGCAAGAACTGCGGCCACGAGATCGACTATAACGCGAAAGATTGACGCGGAGGTGGAACGGCATGGGCCTATTCGATAAAATTAAAAAAATCGGCATTTTCAACGGCTTCTCTCAGTTGGACGACGACTTTTACGACGAGCTGGAGGAGAGCCTTATCCTCTCCGATATGGGGATGGACACCGCGCTTGAGGCGGTGGAGGAGCTTCGCCGCCGGGCCAAGGCGGAAAAAGTGAAGGACGTGGAGGGCGGCCGCGCCCTCATGCGCGAAATTTTATGCGAGATGCTCACGGTGGAGGACAGCGCGTTGAACCTCTCCACCAAGCCGTCGGTGGTGCTGTTTATCGGCGTGAACGGCGTGGGCAAGACCACCACCATCGGCAAGCTGGGCAAGCGTCTGAAGGACGACGGCAAGCGCGTCCTGCTGGCCGCCGGAGATACCTTCCGGGCTGCCGCCGCCGACCAACTCACCATCTGGGCAGAGCGGGCCGGGCTGGACATCGTGAAGCAGGGGGAAGGCTCTGACCCCGCCGCTGTGGTATTTGACGCCATGTCTGCCGCCAAGGCTCGTGGTGTGGATGTGGTACTGGTGGATACTGCGGGGCGTCTGCACAACAAGCAGAACCTGATGAACGAACTCAGCAAAATCGGCCGTGTGGTGGAGCGGGAAGTTCCCGACGCCGCCCGTGAAACATTACTGGTGCTGGATGCTACCACAGGACAGAACGGTCTGATTCAGGCAAAGCAGTTCAAGGAGAGCGTGCCCCTCACAGGAATTGTGTTGACCAAGCTGGACGGTACCGCCAAAGGCGGCATTGTAGTGGCCATTGCCCGGGAGATGGGCTTGCCGGTAAAATATGTGGGACTTGGCGAGGGCATCGATGATTTGCAGCCCTTTGACGCAAAGAGCTATACAGAAGCATTGCTGTGAAGAGGGGAGAGAGCGCACATGAAAGCGGTACTGGCAAGCCGGAACCCGAAGAAGCTGAAAGAGATGCAGGCCATCTTGTCCTCTCTTGGGGTAGAGGTGGTCAACGAAGAGGACGTGGGCGTGAACGTCGAAGTGGAGGAGACGGGAACCACCTTTGAGGAGAACTCCCTTTTGAAAGCAAAGGCGGTGACAGAAGCCACCGGACTTCCCGCCATCGCGGACGACTCCGGCCTGATGGTGGACGCGCTGAACGGCGCGCCCGGCGTTTACTCCGCCCGTTACGGCGGCGAGGGACTGGACGACGCAGGCCGCAACAAGCTCCTGCTGGAAAACCTGCGAGGTCAGCTTGACCGGCGAGCCAAATTTGTGTCGGTGGTTACCTGCTGCTTCCCAAATGGGGACGTGCTTACCGCACAGGGAGAGTGCGCCGGTGCCATTGCCCATGCTCCCATGGGGGACGGAAATTTCGGCTATGACCCCATTTTTCTGGTTGCGGAGAAGCATAAGACCTATGCTCAGATGACTCCGGAGGAGAAGAATGAAATTTCTCACCGGGGACGTGCCATGGCGCAGTTCAAAACGGAATTGGAGAAATATTTGGCCGCCCATAGCGGTTAAACGGAATGGAGTATGTGAGAACGAAATGGAACTGACAAGCAAACAGCGGGCACAGCTCCGAGGATTGGCCAACAGTCTGGATACCATTGTGCATGTAGGCAAGGAGGGCATTGGCGGAAATCTGGTCAAGCAGGCGGACGATGCTTTGGAAGCCCGTGAACTCATCAAAGGGCGGGTGCTTGAAAATTCGCTCCTCTCCGCACGGGAGGGTGCCGACGCACTGGCACAGGCTACCCGCAGTGAGGTGGTGCAGGTAATTGGAAGTAAGTTTGTCCTTTACCGTGAGAGCCACAGCAAACCGAAGGACCAGCGTATCAAGCTGACGAAGGGAAAATAATTTTTGAACCATAGGAAAGAGGAGGCTTCAACATGAAAGTGGGTATTTACGGAGGCACCTTTAACCCGCCGCACTTGGGCCATACCAATGCGGCGGCTGCCGCCTGCACTGTGTTGGGGTTGGACAAGCTCCTGTTTGTTCCGGCCAGTCTGCCGCCCCACAAGCAGCTTTCAGAGGACGCTGCCTCCGCCGCCTGTCGGCTGGAGATGCTCTCCATTGCGGTGGATGGGCTTCGATTTGGGGAGCTGGCAGAGGTTTCTGCTCTGGAGCTGGAGCGTTCCGGCAAGAGCTATACGGTGGATACCGTTTCCTCGATTCATGAAAAATATCCGGAGGCAGAGCTTTACCTGCTGATGGGCAGCGATATGTTCCTCACCGTACAGAACTGGTACCGCGCAGGTGAAATCTTGGCAGAGTGTAAAATAGTCGGCTTTGCCCGCAGCGAGGATGACAGCGCGCAAAAACTGAAGGCGCATGCCGAGTACCTCCAACGCACCTTTGGCGCGGGCAGTTCGGTCATTGCGCTTCCCAATATCGTGGATGTGTCGTCTACCCGGCTTCGGGCCATGCTGGCAGCAGGGGAGGATACCTCCGCCTATTTGGCGGCGCCGGTGTATGGCTATATCCTGCGGAAGGGGCTGTACGGCACAAATGCTGATTTGAAGCATTTGCCGGACAGCGACCTGCGCGCAGTATCCCACTCCATGGTGAAGGCAAAGCGAATCCCCCATATTCGCGGCACAGAGGAGACGGCGGTGTTGCTGGCCCATCGCTGGGGCGTTGACCCGGACAAGGCCCGCCGGGCGGCGATTTTGCACGACTGCACCAAATATCTCACCCTGGACGAGCAGTTGAAATTGTGTGAAGAATATGGTATCGTATTGGATAACTTGGAGCGGGAAACCTTGAAATTGCTCCATTCCAAGACGGGCGCGGCCATTGCGAAGCATGTCTTCGGGGAGCCGGACGATGTGGTGGGGGCGATATACTATCACACCACCGGGCGGCCGGAGATGACGGCGTTGGAGAAGGTGCTCTATCTGGCTGACTACATGGAGCCAACCCGTCATTTTGATGGTGTGGAGAAACTCCGGCGGCTGGCAGAATTGGATTTAGACAGAGCGGTGGCTGAAGGTCTTGCCATGACCATAGAAGAGATGAATGGCCGAACGCTTCCGGTACACCCGGCTACTCAAGAGGCGCTGAACTGGCTGAAAGGAAATGTGTTATGACCCCTGAACCCAACCGGAAAAAAGGAAAGCATCTGGAAAAGCTGCTCAATACCGACAAAACGAAACGTATCCGCAAGCGCATCCTGATTGCAGCAGTTGCGGTGCTGGCCGTGCTGATTGCGCTGATTATCGCTTATAACGCCCTGTTCCACCGGCCCGACCCAGACAAACGGAATGAACCCCCTGCGCCCACTGAGACCGGCGGCTCAGAGCTGAACATCACCGCCATGCAGCCCAAGGTGAGCGGAGAGCGCAAGTCGGACGACTTCTATACCTTTCTCATTATGGGTCGGGACACCGGCGGCGGCGGCAACACCGACACCATG
>JAAWDI010000065.1 GCA_022793685.1 Oscillospiraceae bacterium | reverse complement strand
GGCGTGGGCGGCGTGCTGACCTTCCTGCCCCAGATTGCCCTGCTGTTTTTCTTCCTTTCCCTGTTGGAGGATTCCGGCTATATGGCCCGTGCCGCCTTCATCATGGACAGGCTTCTGCGGCGCTTCGGTCTTTCGGGCAAGGCGTTCATTCCCATGCTCATGGGCTTCGGCTGTACGGTGCCCGCCATCATGGGCGCGCGTACTATGGAAAATGAGAAAGACCGCCGTATGACCATCATGCTGGTGCCCTTTATGTCCTGTTCCGCCCGGCTGCCGGTGTACGGCCTCATCTCTGCGGCGTTCTTCCCACGATATGCGGGAATCGTGGTGTTTTCCCTCTATGTGGTGGGGCTGGCCTTTGCCATCCTCTCCGGCGTTATCCTGAAACACACCATGTTCAAGGGTGAGCCTGCCGCCTTCGTGCTGGAGCTGCCGCCCTACCGGATGCCAACCCTCCGCAACTGCCTGCTTCATGTGTGGGAGCGGGTGCGTGGATTTTTGGTCAAAGCGGGCACACTGATTTTGGCCATGAGCGTGGTGCTGTGGTTCTTACAGTCTTTCGGACCCAGCTTTGTCATGGTGGAGGATGCATCCCAATCCTTCCTCGGCTATATTGGTTCGTTTATCGCCCCTCTGCTGACACCCCTCGGCTTTGGCACATGGCAGGCGGCGGTAGCTTTGCTCACCGGTCTTGTGGCAAAGGAAGCGGTGGTTTCGTCCATGAGCCTGTTTTACGGTTTTTCCATCACTGCCTCTGGAACTGCGGTGGCGGCCGCTATGGGCGGCACTTTCCAGTCCCCGGCGGCGGCCTACGCCTTTTTGGTGTTCGTCCTGCTGTACGTCCCCTGTGTGGCGGCGCTGTCCACCCTTTACCGGGAGATGAACAGCCTCAAGTGGACATTGCGCTCGGTGGCATGGCAGGTGGGAGCGGCCTATATTGGCTCGTTCTTGGCTTACCGTATCGGCCTACTGGTGATGAGCCTGTTGTAAGGAGAAGCGGCGATGAAATACTTTGTTTACGCGCTGGTGGCAGTGCTGATTGTTTGGTCGGTGGTCTACCTGCTGGTGGTGTTCCATCGGCGGATGCGGCGGAAATGCCCTCATGACTGCGCTTCCTGCGGGCGTGTTTGCCGTCATCACAACTTCAAAAAAGACGACGAGACCCCTTGAGCTTCAAGGGGTCTTGTTTTACGGGAGCGAATTCCCGCCCCATGGGGTTGCCGTGAGAGCCGGTTGACAGTACCATGAGGGCAGAAGGAGGGGAGTACGATGAACGGTTCCAATTTTGCCGAGCGGGTGAAGCGCTACCGCAAGGAGAAGGGCATGACCCAGCAGGAGTTGGCTGACTGTTTGGGCGTGAGCAATAAGACGGTCTCCCGCTGGGAGAGCGGGGACGGTTACCCCGATGTGGCGCTGCTGGTGCCGCTGGCGAACGCCCTCGGCGTGACGGTGGACGACCTGCTGAACGACGAAAAGCCGGTGCGCACGTTAACAAAAACCGACTGGCAGAACCTGCTGTCCTTTCTGTTTGCTCTTGGCGGCGGGCTGCTGTTTTTCCCATTGAGCAGTGTGGTTCCGCTGCCCCTGTGCTATGGGATATACCTTGCCTGTCTGGCCTATGGGACATATCTTCAGCGATACTATTCCTACCGCAGCAGGTGGTTTTTCTCCCTGTCATTGGTGGTGAACGCCTTTGTGAATTTCCGGGCGTCCACCGTGCTTGGCGCGGCCATATGGATGCTGACGCCTTATCGCGGCGCGTGGCTGACGGCGGACTGGACGGAGCTGCTTGAAACGAAGGCATTGGAATTGCCTCAATTTGGGAAACTGCTTTTGCTCATTTTGCTCCTGACGGCAGTGCTGACCGCCGTCACCGGTTGGCTCATGCATCGCTATGGCGGCGACGGAACATGGACGTTTCCGCGTCTGACAGTGGGCAGGCCTTACGGGCGCTGCTGCATCCCGGCGCTGTTTCCGGTGGCCTATGCCGCCCTGATGCTGCCCCGCTGGCCGGTGGAAGCACAGAAGCAGGCGCTGGCGGCGGCCCTTGTGGTCATGGCGGCCCTCGCTGTGTTGCTGTTCCGAAAAAAGGGCTGGCGGCGGATGCTGCTGCCCGTGGCAGTGCTGCTGGCGCTGTGTCCTCTGATGCGGGGGACTGTCACTTATCTGTCCCGTTCCCTCAATACGGGGCAGTGGTTTGAGGGGCATCAGAACCCAAACTTTTTCGCCATTTTTGCCCGTCCCACATGGGGGACGGCTCTTGGCGCGGCAGTGCTGGCCGCTTTGTGGCTGCTGCTGTGCTGTGTGCACGTCAAAAAGCATAAGACTGAAGAGCATGAGGACTGACAACAGGGGACGGCAAATACCGTCCCTTGCTGTTACACATAAATTTATCGAAAAACGATAAAAATAGATTGACAAACGAAAAATGGCATGGTAATCTATGGCCGAGAAAGAGGTGCATAACATGGAACGGACTTCCGTACAAAGGCTGGCGTTTGTCCTCAAGGTGTTGGTTATCATCCTGCTGGTGTGCAGTATTGCCGCCCTGTTTTTTGTGCCGGGGGTGGTATGGGCTCGGCGGGTTTTTCAGGATGGGACACTGTTCCAAGCGGCGTGGGAGATGATGACCCTAAAACCGGACTATTCCAGCGATTTTCTTGGGGCAAGCCTGCCGGGATTTGTTTACTATATTCTGGCATGGGTCTTTATCTGGTTCGATGCCCACAGCACGGTGTTGAGCCTGTTCCTTTGGGCCTGCGGCATTTGCACCGTGGTCATTCTCCGACAGGCATGGCGGGTGTTGAACACCGTCATGGCGGGCAATCCTTTCTGCCACGAAAACGCTAAGAGCATGAAACGGACGGCGCTGTGCTGTCTGCTCATTGCTCTCTTTGCGCTTGCCCGCACGGTGTGGAGCCTCATTTATTATCGCTCCGCCGGTGTTCTGCTCACCTACAACACCTTTTTCGTCCCCGCTTTTCTCATGGCAGGGTTGCTGTGCATGGTCATTTCCGCCCTCTTCCGTCAGGCTGCCGAGCTGAAGGAAGACAGCGACCTGACCATTTAAGGGGGCGGGACGATGGCGATACAGGTCAATTTGGATGTGATGATGGCCCGCCGCAAAATGTCCTTGGGCGAGCTGGCGCAAAAGGTGGACGTCACCATGGCGAACCTCTCCATTTTGAAGAACAACAAGGCCCGCGCAGTGCGGTTTTCCACGCTGGAGGCCATCTGCAAGGCGCTGGACTGTCAGCCCGGCGATATTTTGGAATATGTGCCCGACGGGGAATAGGCCCCGCCCCGCAGCGAAAGGAGCTTTTCTCATGGAACAAAACGAAAAGAACGCGGCTGTCCCGGCACAGAGCGTCCAAGCCCCGCAGGCGCAAGCGCAGAAACAGGAGATACGCTTTGACGGCAAGGACCGGGTGCTGGTTTTGCTCGTATGGCTGCTGGGGGCGTTCTTCATCCATCTTCTCATGTCGGTCTGGACGGACGGGGAGCTTCACGGTCTTCCGGCGCTGGGCATGGCGCTGTTTGTAGCGGCCTGTTACGGTGTGCTGTTCTGGTACGCCGGGACGCGGCAGGCTTTCACTCGGCGGAATCTGCCTTTGCTGATTGCACAGGGCTTGCTCATATGCTGCCTTGCACTGTACAGCGACCACTGGATGCGGCTGCTGAACTATCTGGCTATCTGCGTGCTGGCTTCCGTTCAGTTGTTCCAGCAGACTGGCCTTGCAAAGCACGTCTGGACAAGAGCCGCAGTGCTTGGGGAGAGCATTGCCCTCGCCATTCGGGGGCTGTTCGGTGGGATAGACCTGCCTTTTCGGGCTATCGGTTCCCTGAGAAAGGTCAAGCACCGCAAGGCTGTTTCCGTTCTGCTGGGCCTTGTGGTCAGCGCGCTCCTGCTGGCGGTTGTCCTGCCGCTTTTGCTGTCTGCCGACGCGGTGTTTGAGGCCCTGCTCCGGGGGTTGCTGACCTTTCTGCGGCAATGCTTCAGCAGCTTGGCCGCCCGTCTGTTCTGGGGCGCTTTACTGGGTATCTTCCTATACAGCCTTTACTATTTTCTACGCAACGGCGAACACAACCGTCAGGTCGCTGAGGCCAGAGCCAAAGCGGAGGCCGCTGCCGCAGAGAAGGCTAAGACAAAGACCGCACTCCTGACCGATGCGGTGGCGCCTACTGTGGTGCTGGCGGTGATGGATGTTCTTTATCTGTTCTTTTTGCTTATTCAGTCTTTGGCACTGTTTGGCGGCGAGCGCTATCTGGCGCAGGCAGGCGTGACCTATGCCCAATATGCCCGCAGCGGCTTTTTCCAGCTCACGGCAGTGGCGGCGGTCAACCTGACGGTGCTGCTGGTCGCCCTGCGGCTGTGCGGCGGCAAAGGCAAGCCGGTGAAAACAGCGGGCACCATTCTGATGGGAGAGAGTGCCGTAATGCTCATTTCCGCCGCTTGCCGCATGACGCTGTATGTGTCGGTCTACGGCCTGTCGTGGCTGCGGGTACTCACCTATTGGCTGATGGTGATGATGGCTGTGCTTCTGGCGGCGGGGGTGCTGACGGTATGGAAGAAGCGATTTCGTTTTTTTCCAGTGCTTTTTACCGTGTGCCTGTACGGCTGGGTGGCGCTGAACTTCCTCAATGTGGATGCCCGCATTGCAGGCTACAATGTAGGCCACTATCTGGCAGGGGAGCTGACCGCGGTAGACGTCACTTATTTGGAGTCGCTGTCCTCCGCCACCCTGCCCGCGTTGGAGCGGCTTCCCAGGGATATGGTGGTGGAGACGTATCAGTTCTATGATGCCGACGGGGTGGAGCGCTACCGCACCCGTACCGTTTCCGATGTGATTGAGAGCAAGCGGGCCTTTGCAGCGAAGGAGTCGTCCCACTGGGAGCAGTGGAATTTGTCTGACGCGCTGGCCGCCGGGAGCGGTACATGAAAAAGGCTGCTTTGATTGCCTTGGTGGTGGCGTTTTTTCTTGTGGTGCTCATTCCACTGTTGTCGCCCCTCCTCTGGGCGTTGCTGTTGCTGCACTGAACCGCCCCACACCTTGACAAACAAAAAATTTTGCGGTATTCTAACATACCGTATGGAGCGGTATCGAAGTGGTCATAACGGGACTGACTCGAAATAAGATTATTTCGATGCAAGGCCAGCAAAAAGTGAATATGGAGTGGTATCGAAGTGGTCATAACGGGACTGACTCGAAATCAGTTGACGGGCAACCGTCCGTGGGTTCGAATCCCACCCACTCCGCCAGAGGAACCCGCATAAACCTTGTGTTTGTGCGGGTTTTTTCATGCAGAAATGAAAGTGATAGAAAAGAATTTTTTGCTTTTTGTGTTGTGAAACCAAAAATGTTATGCGCTTTTTTGTTATAACATTTTTTCCAGAGGCTCTTTTAAGAACATGATGCCGTGTTAAAAAAAGCGAAATGTTGTGAAATTGTTGTGAAAAATGTTATGGAAGGAGGTAATGGGATGTAATGAAATATGAAACGATACATGAAAACTCATTTTGCGGAGGGGTTATTATGCTGAATAAAGAAAAAGAGTACGCCACTGATGCGGAGGTAATCAATAGCATATCAGGGGCTTACTCTGCACCATTTTGGGATAGTGTCATCGAGGTGGCTGGAACATTGGATACCGCTCGTAAAATACAAACGGTTTTAAGTGAGTTAAATACTTGTGGGAAAAATAGAGAAGCGTATCTGCTTATCCTTGCAATTTACGATTTACTGCTGATGGATGTGCCAGCGGCAATCGCTGCATTGGAACAGCCCCAAGGAAGATTAGACCGTTTCATCGGTGAATTCCTGATGGATATTGAGGATTTGATGCACGATTACGAATATGAGGAGCGGAAAGCGGCGACAGAGCAATAGAGTTGCTTTCGTACTTTACATAGCTATTTCCGGCGTTGCTGGGAATGGCTATTTTTGTGAGGAGGAAGAAATATGGAAAAACCAAAGGTGCTTGCCATAGCGAACCAGAAGGGTGGCGTGGGCAAAAGCACGACGGTCTATAACCTCGGCGCTGGCCTTGTCATGGAGGGGAAGAAAGTCCTGCTTCTGGACGTAGACCCTCAAGGCGACCTAACCAAGATGCTGGGCCAGCGCAAGCCCCACGACCTGCCACTGTCCCTTGCCAACGTCATGAACGATATAACGGCTGGAACAATGCCGCGCGGCCACCCGGAAATCATGCGCCACCACGAGGGCTTTGACTTCGTGCCGGGAAACCGGGGACTGACTGCCGTGGAGGTTGGTCTTGTGAACGTCATGAGCCGGGAAACCGTCTTAAAGCAATATGTGGACAGTGTGAAAAAGAATTATGACTATGTGCTGTTGGACTGCCGCCCCGCTCTGGGTATGCTGGTTATCAACGCTTTAGCGGCGGCTGATTACGTCCTGATACCCGTGCAGGCGGACTATCTGGCTGCGGACGCCATGACAGAGCTTGTCGGCACGGTGCAGAGCGTCAGGCGGCACATTAACCCCAAGCTAAAAATCGGCGGCGTGTTCTTGACAATGGCGAGCGAAACCAACTTCCGGCGAGATACCGTCGCCGCCATCCGGGAGGAATTTGGAAAACACCTGCCTGTGCTGAATACGGTCATTCCGGCGACGGTGCGGCTGGCAGAAGTCAGCACGGCGGACAAAAGTATCTTTTTGCACGACCCCAAAGGCGCAGGCACGAACGCTTACCGCAGTTTAACAAAGGAGGTGCTGGCGATTGGCAGTAAACAGCGTAGCCGGACTGCTGAAATCGGCAGATGAGCTTTTCAGCACGCAGGAGGAGCGGGACAATGCCAAGCGCAGCTATGTAATTGACCTTCCTGCCGCTGAAATCAGCGACTTTCCCGACCACCCGTTCAAGGTGCGGATGGATGAGAGCATGGTAGAATTAGCGGACAGCGTAAGGCGGCACGGCGTACTTGTCCCTTCACTGGTGCGTCCTATGCCGAACGGCGGCTATCAGATGGTGTCGGGCCACAGGCGGAAATGGGCCTGTGAACTGGCGGAAATCCCCACCGTGCCGTGTATCGTCCGGGAACTGACGGACGATGAAGCTATTATCGTCATGGTGGACAGCAACCTCCAGCGGGAGCAGGTTTTGCCCTCGGAAAAGGCGTTCGCCTACAAGATGAAACTGGAGGCCATGAAGCGGCAGGGGCAACGGACGGATTTAACTTTATCGCCGGTGGCGACAAAGTTAGATAGTGCGGCAGCACTTGGTAAGCAGAGTGGTGAGAGCCGTGACCAAGTTTTCAGATATATCCGCCTGACCAACCTCATCCCTGAAATCCTCGACATGGTGGACAACTCTGTGCTGAAAGAACCGGGCAAGCTGACTATGGCCCTGCGCCCCGCCGTGGAGTTGTCTTACCTGTCCGAGCAGGAGCAAAAGACCCTGCTGGAAACCATGACCGTGGAGGACTGCACACCCTCTCACACCCAAGCCATCAAAATACGGAAGTTTTCAGAGGAAGGCAAGCTAAACGCCGAGGTCATCCTCTCCATCATGCAGGAGGAAAAACCAAATCAGGTGGAGCAATTCAAGCTGCCCCGGAGCCGCATCGACAAGTTCTTCCCTGCGGGGACGCCCGCACAGAAGATAGAGGATACCATCGTAAAGGCGCTGGAACTGTACCGGCGGCGGCAGAGGGAGATGGAACGGTGACAGATACTCACAAGGGGCTGTCATGCCCTTTCCATCGACGAAGCAGGGCTGACCGTCCGCCGCTCCCCCTCTCACACTCTCCCCCTCAATACCTGCTGTTACCTGCTGAAAGAACAATATACTGCTTGTTCAGCCGGTAATACGCTATGAAGAAACCGCCATGCAATCGGCAAGGCGGTGTTTTTTATGCCCAAAATCAAAAAACGGAGGTAAACCATGAAGAAAACGACAAGAGGGCGCATCAGCCGTGCAGCGGCTTTGCTGCTGATAATGGCCCTGATGCTTTCCATGTTCACTTTCCCAGCCTTTGCCGGGCAGGAGAACGGCTACCATGACCCCGCTGAACACTGGCAGAGCAGCGGCGGACGAGGCGACGATTTGGACGCTAACGCCGTTGTGACCCGCGAGGTCTCTAACTGTGTGGTCTGCGGCAGAAAGACGACTTTCACCGTCTGGCGTGTCCCGGAATACACGCGGGACGGTGTGACGGCATTGAGCCGCAACGTCCTCTATTCAGACGGTACTATGCGGGACGGTGTGAGCACCGGCTCCATCCTGAGCGGCCTGCCCGGCGTAAACGCCACCTATACAGGCTATCATTGGTCAAAATGCGCCTGTGAGGTGTGCGGGACGATGAACAGCGTCTCCGGCCCCGGCCATTACGGGTTTGGCAAGAGCGTCTACAATCTTTACGAGTGCAACGACCCGCTGATGAAAGACCTTCCGGAAACCGTGACTCACGCATACGCGGATGACACCTACCACACCAAGACCACCAAAGGCGGCGACTACTGCGGGTACTGCTATGGCACGAACCACACGCAGAAATCGGTGCTGGAACGCCATAACCTGAGCACAACCGTCGCGCCGCAGTTGGCAAACAAGCGGTTCCTCAAAACGGATGTGTGTACCGATTGCGGCTACACCAAAGCGGCTTATGCAGCGGCCAAGAGCGTGGTTGCCAGCTACTACGGCGTGGCGGACGGCAAACCCCATACGGTAAGCGTTACCGACCTCTCTGAACCGGGTGTGACCGCCAGTGTCCGGTACGGGAATACGGCGGGAAGCTGTACCATGACCAGTGCGCCCAACTATATCGAAGCGGGGCAATACACCGTTTACTACGAAATCACCTATGCCTATGGCGGCAAGAGCATGACGGAGAACGGCGTTGCCTATGTGTGGCTGAGGGAGACGGGAAGCGGCTCCTGCGCTTGTGGGTGCGGCGACCCGGACTGCGGCTGTCAGGACAAAAACTGCAATGGAAGCTGCTGCAATAAGCCGTGCGGCAGTCACAGCTTCACCCGGCTGGAGCAGGTCGCGCCCACCTGCATGACGCTGGGCTATGACCGCTATCTCTGCGTCGATTGCGGCTATATCGAAAAGCGGAACTATGAAGCGGCGCTGGGTCACGCATGGCAGGGCGTCACCATTCGGGAAGCGGACTGCGAAATGGACGGCAAGCTGTTGAATATCTGTTCCCAGTGCGGCGAGGTGGAAGTGACCGCCACGCCGAAGGGCGAGCACGCCTTTACCAGCTATCCGGTAGCCGCTACTTGCACCAGCCCCGGCTATACCGTGGAGGAGTGCTCTGTCTGCGGGAAGCGGCATATCACGGACATCACGGACGCTTTGCCCCACGACTATGAGGAGCAACTTGTTCCCGCGACCTGCGAAAACGGAGGAAAGACCGTCCATATCTGCCGTGGCTGCGGTTCCAACTTTACCACAGACTACACGGAGCCTCTGGGTCATAGCTGGGATGAGGGTACGGTGATTACAAACGCCACCTGTACCGGCGCAAGCGTGACGGAATACCGCTGTACCCGGTGCGGCTATCACCGACTGGAGGGCGGCACGGTCAGCGGGCATTACCCCGGCCCAGCGGCCACCTGCACCACAGCGCAGTATTGTACGGAGTGCGGCGTCGTGCTGAAAAGCGCAACAGGCCATAAAGCGGGCGAGTGGATTATTGACAGGGAAGCTACCGCAGAAGCAGAGGGCGAAAAGCATAAGGCGTGCGTGACCTGCGGCGAGAAGCTGGAAACAGCCGTTATTGAAAAGCTGTATCTGACCGCCACGACGGACACCCACGGTCAGGCGGTGGTGGGCGGTTATCTCATCACAGTTACCGATACGGATACCAAAGCCCCCATTGCCAACGCGTCCGCTGCTTTGAGGAAAGAGGAAGCTATTGCTGTTCGTCTGCCCGATAACCGCCTGCTGGACTACGCTGAACAGACAACCATCACCGTCCAGCTTGTAAAGGATAAATCCCCTGTCGCAAATATGCAGCTGTCCATCACCGATAAGAACGGCAATTTCAGCGGCGGGAAAACAAGCAAGGGCGGGACGCTGACTGTTCCCGATGCAAGTGGGGATACGAATAGCGACGGCAAAAGCACCGTGGGCTGGCAGGACGCGGACGGCGACCGCTGGACGCTTACCGTCACGGTGGAGGACTATGAAACGGGCCGTCCCATCGAGGGCGCGGCGGTGTCCATCGGCAAGACAGGGAATGTCACGGTTAAGCTGCCCGACGGCGTGGATATGGACGAGAACAACCGTATCACCGTGACTGTGACCGACCAGTACAAAACGCCGAAAGAGAATGTGACCGTCATCGTCAAAGGCGACCTGAACCAAGTAGAGAAAGGCGAAACGGATAAGACCGGAGTGCTGACCGTTCCCGCTGTGACGGTGCGCGAACGTCATGAAGCCTACCTGTACGGCTACCCGGACGGGAGCTTTCGCCCGGAGGGAAGCATGACCCGCGCTGAAGCCGCTGTGCTGTTTGCCCGACTGCTGGCGCAGAAGAATGGAGAAACAATCATTCCAGCGCTGACTGTACCCTTTGCGGACATTCCCGCGAACGCATGGTATTCGGGTCATGTGCGCTGCCTGACCCGGCATGGCATCCTCAATGGCCGGGGCGGCCAGACGTTCGTGCCGAACGCCCCCATTACCCGTGGGGAGTTTACCGCGCTGGCGGTTCGTTTCTTTGCCGCCTTTGACGGCGCTGCCGAGGTAGTCAGGCCGAACGCGGGCTTTGCCGACGTACCCAGAGGCCATTGGGCTGCAAAGTATATTTACATTGCCGCCCGGTGCGGCTGGGTGGAGGGGTACGGCGACGGCCTGTTTCACGCCGATGTACCCATGACCCGCGCCGAAGCGGTCACGCTTGTGGGGCGTATGCTGGAACGGGAGGCAGACAGGGCGTATATCAACGAGAATTTCCGTAAATTGATGTCTTTCCCTGATGTGACCCGCCGCCATTGGGCTTATTGGGCTATCATGGAAGCGGCGAACACCCATACCGCCGCCCTGAATGACGGTGAGACTTGGGGCAAGTGACGGCTTCACCATCCGTCAACTGGCATTTGCACATTTGCAGACCTTTCGGCTTTATTGTAGAATAGGCTGTGAAGGGAGTGTTTCAAATGTTCAAGCGCCCCAAAGAGGTTGTTTTGACCCTTACAAGCCGTGAACGCCGTTTGTTGCAAGACTGCCTATTGCGGTGGAGGAACCAACTGATTGCGGAGGGCAAATGTGCCGACCCGGTCAATGAACTGCTGGAAAAGCTGATGAAATAACAAAGAACAAGCCCCGGTCATTGTCAAGCGAGCAATGGCCGGGGCTTGTTTCATAAGGCAGCAGAAAAGCGCCCCGTTCGGAAAACCAAACGGGGCGCTTTTTTGTTATCCGGTCATTTAATCCAGACCCCTGCGGGGATGAAGTTGCTGGCGGTACTGCCGCCGACAGCAAGCGCATTGCCAAGACTGTATGAGCCATAAGAGAAATACAGGGTTATGGAAGCACCAGGTGCGAGAGCCTGAACGTCAGCCGCCATCTGTTCAGCGTTTGCCTTGATGGTGGAAGCGTCCATGGATTTCCACCACGCCTTGAACTCGTTCATGTTCATAGAGCCGTTGTAAACGGCGGTGAAAACCCGCTCTCCGCCGCTGTTGGCCACCGGTTTTTCTGTTACCGTCCATTGACTGGCGAAGTCCGAAGGAAGGGCGGCTGGCGTAATGACGGCCATACGCTGTGCCGCATCGTAATGGGCTGACAGCCCGTATGCTTCGGAAATGGCCCGAAGCGGCACATAGGTGGTGCCGTTGGCGGTGAACACCGGCACATCATGGCCTGACACATCCTTTGGCTGGAACAGCTCGCCGTTGACCGTGACGCGGATAGGCTCTGCATTTAAGGTCAACACGCCGCCGCTTGCCATAGCGGGGCCAATCAGAGCGCCTACCAGAACAGTCACAACGACGCCCGCGAGAAAAGATGAAAATTTACCTTTCATAGTATTCCCTCCGATATGTAGATTTGTCTTTCGACACTTTGAGCATAGCGGCTTTAAGGACAGATGACAAATGTGCGAATGAGCTTTTTACATCGCTCCCTCTATTGGAGGGAGCGAATGAAAGGAGGGGAGCAGTATGGATGTGCGAACAAATGCCGGATATATCATCACGGACTCCATTCACATTGGCGATGTGGAGTTTGTTCTTGGTGTAAGCCGTGAGGATGTTTCCATGTTTGTCACATGGGAGTGCGTGAACGGCGGTGGCTATTGTCATGGGCATTACATGGATGACCTTTTGGAAGCGCAGCAGGACTTGCTGAAACGGGCAGGGCAAGAGCTTGCGTTTCAGAGGCGATTACTTGAACTTCGGAAAGAGAGACCAAAGGAAAGAGAAAGCGAGCGGTGAGATATGAACGAGGACAAGAACGTATTTCATGCGGTATCGCTGTCAGGTGGGAAGGACAGCACGGCTATGCTCCTGCTGATGCTGGAGCGTGATATGCCCATTGATGCGGTACTGACCGCCGATACCGGCATGGAATTTCCAGAGATGTACGAGCATTTGCAAAAGCTGGACGACCTGCTTTACCGGAAGCGTGGCATCCACATCACCATCCTGCGGCACCCGAAAGGTTTTGAACATCTCATGTTTGTGGAGCCGAAAACGAAGCAGAGAAGCATTGAGAACCGCAAGCGGCTGGGCGTTTCGCTTTATGGTAACGGCTGGCCCGGCATCCGTGTGCGGTGGTGTACAGGGCAATTAAAGACCCATCTCATCGACAAGGAAGTAAACCGGCTGAAAAAGGAGCAAAATGCGCTGCATTATGTGGGTATCGCTGCCGATGAGCCGACGCGGGTCAAAAACGAACAATATCCGCTGGTGGAGTGGGGCATCACCGAAAAGAAAGCTCTGAAAATCTGCTATGACCGGAGCTTTGATTGGGGCGGACTGTATGAGATATATCGCCGTTGCTCCTGTTGGTGCTGTCCGCTCCAGCGGATAGATGAATTGCGGAAGCTGCGCCGCCACCACCCTGAATTGTGGGTGCAGCTCATGGAAATGGACAGACGGGCCATTGCGCAGTTTGGGAACAACAAGTTGGGGCAATTCAAGGAAAATTGGACAGTAGAAGCGCTGGAACAGCGGTTTGCCGAAGAAGAACGGCAGACCGCTGTTTCTCTCTTTTGACCGAAGGAGTGTGAATAGCAGGTGAAACTTTTGCTTGGCGGCTCCCCCTGCACCCATTGGAGTATTGCACAGACCCGAAACCGTGAAACAGAGCCGGAGGGCTTGGGGTGGGAGCTGTTTCGCAACTACCTCATTGCCAAAGAGCGCTATCAACCGGACTTCTACCTATATGAAAATAATAAGAGCATGGCCACGGCAATTCGGGCGCAAATTACGGCGGAATTGGGCGTGGAGCCGATTTTAATAAACTCCGCACGGGTTTCCGCTCAGAGCCGTCAGCGGCTTTATTGGACGAACATCCCCGGTGTGGAACAGCCGGAGGACAGAGGAATTGTTTTGCGGGATATTCTGGAAAGCGGCGTACCGCTCCGTGACAAGGGCTATACACTGGATGCAAACTATTACAAAGGCGGCGCTGTTCCGTTTGAGCATCAAAGCGGCAAACGATTGACAGTAGCGGAGCCGGTCAATACGGCCACTGATAATAAGGTTCAATGTCTCCGCGCTGCCTATTGCAAAGACGGTGTTCGCAATATGGCGGGCAATGCCATTGACCGCAAGACCTGTGCGGCCCAGCCTGTTTGCGTCAATAGCAAGAGCGGGCGGGGTGGAGTTCCCAGTTTGCAGCCGAGCCTTGCCGATAGGATTTACAGCATTGAGGGCAAGGGAACGACAGTCACGGCGGCGTTCCATCCAAATATTGCTGTTCCTATATCGCCTATCCGTGTTGGAAATATAGAGAGCAATGCCTGTTCCGATGGGCAGGGCAATCGGGTGTATTCGGCGGACGGCAAAGGCACGACCCTGTGTGGAAACGGCGGCGGGGCAGGAGCCAAGACCGGGCTTTATACCGTTCCGCTCGACTGTTCTGCCGGGTGGGTTGTAGGGCGCAGGGTAAACATGGACGGGAACCGGGATGATTACAACCCGAACATGAAACATTTCCCGCGTTCTGAGGCCAACGACCTGCAAAAGAAACATGGTATTACCACAGTTACAAAAAGCAACATGATAGCAGCGCCCGCTGGAATGGCGTGGAGGGGCCACGCAAGGAATGAGAACACAGCCTCCTTTGAAATGCGAAGCGACCAAAAATCAAATGCTGTCATCGTTGGGCATCAGAGCAGGCTTGTCATTGAGGCGGCAGACGGAAAAGCCTATCCAGTTTACAAGGTCAGAAACGGCCAGATAACCATTAAAGGCAAACGGTATCCAATCAGGTTGGAGGACGGTTGCTATATCATCCGCAAGCTGACGGTGTTGGAGTGTATGCGGCTTCAGACCGTACCGGAGGATTATATTTTCCCTGTGTCGAATACCCAAGCATACAAGATGCTGGGTAACGGTTGGACGGTGGACGTGATTACCCATATTCTTTCATATTGCCCCGGCATCACCGCCGAGCCGCTGGAGGTGCTGTCTATGTACGACGGCATGAGTTGCGGGCGGCTGGCGCTCAATAAGCTGAGAGCCAACATCATCCGCTATTGCGCGACAGAAATCGACAAATACGCCATTAAGACTACCCAGATAAACTTCCCGGACACCGTTCAATTAGGCGATGCCTTTCAGGTGCGGGGAGATAGTTGGTGGTCTTCTGTTGAACACGGGAAAGGAGCGTGATATTGATGGAATTGACGTTCCGAGCCGCGACCCCTGCGGAACGGCTTTACACTGTGGAACAGAGTATGCAGCTTGAAGGACAGACAGGATGTGTCGGCTGCCTATGGGCTGATATGGGCGCGGACGGTCAGGGCTTTTTTTCAAAGTGGAATAGCCGCCGGAAAAACCTTGATACCGAGGAATTTCAGCAGGAGTTAGAGAATGTCTTGGAAACTCTGATTGGCGGCGAGCGGTACGGCGGCTTTTTGAAAAGCCGCGACGCTATGGAGGGCTTCTGCCGGGAACACCCGGAGAGCAGCTTCAACGGCGGCGCTGCGTTCGGCTTTCGGGCGGATACAGAGCAATATTCCTATCTGATAAGGTTGACCCCCTGTAAGGGAGAGGAAAACCTGTCCATTTACTGCTACCGCCGCGATTGGCTTGACCAGCATATGAAACGAGCTGAAAAAGGTATCCGCTTTATCACCCTGGATTACGAGGAAAAGTTCACGATTGAGGATGGCGGTATGGTACGCATCAGCCATCAGGATGGGAGCGTAAGCGACCAGATGTGCCGCTATATCGACGATTACCACATGGAGATAGGAGGCGGCAGGGGAAGGATTTACCACATTTGCGAGTTTGCCGAACGACTGGAGCGGAACGGCAGCGATGTTACTCCCCTCGGAAATTTGCTACCAGCAGTATGCAATGAGGAACAGAAGCGGCCTCTCAAGCACCACTGTAAGGACAGGGGTGCTGCACGATGACAGAGGAAAGGCACATCATTTGGGACAACTATGACTTGGACTATGAGGATTGGCGGGCGGACTTGGAGGAAGAATACCCGGAACTGCCTGAGGATGAGCGCATTTATTTGATGCACGAAATCAACGGCGAGTATTTGGACGATGAGCGCACAAACCTGAATATCCAGTTGAACCAGCCCATTCTTGTGATTGCGGACTTGGGCCTTTGGCATGGGCGGCGTATGGGCTACAAGGAAATTGAAAGCGGCAATATTCGCGACTGCCTTTACAGTGAGCGGGACATTGACTACTCCACATGGTATGTCGATAAGCTGGGCGACTTGCGCTGCGATGCCGTCCACCACGACGGGACGAACCATATGCTCTACCGTACCTATAAGGACGGTGTGCGAGCATCGCAAATCGACCTACTGAAAGAAAAAATCTACTATGGGAAAGCCAATCGCGCCGATATAACGAGAGTGACCCGCAGATTAGGCGACGAGATTGGCAAGGTATACGGCTGGGATTTTCCACAGCGAGGACGAATTACTATGTTAGAAAGGTAGTGAATTGGTATGAGAAATGATGCCACAAATGAAATTTTTGAAATGGTAACGGTATTGGGACGCCCAATGCTGTTTACCAACAACAGAATTGACCGAGCTACGGTTCCTGATGGAATGTACCTGTATGAAGTTCGCCACGACGACTACGGGCGAGGAGAACCCTGCGAGATTGCAAAAGGTATTCTGGTCAATCATTGGGGAACACTTATCACAAACCGCCCTATCAAATTGCTTGCAGGTAACGCTTATCGGGTAATCGATGCAGAAAAGGACTGGAACTATAATGGGACAGAAACCACCTTGAACGAGTATATGAAAAAGTACCCAGTTCAGAAAAGAAAACAACAGGACAGAGATGACGCTCGATGAAAGGTGTGCCAGAACAATTTCTGTGTGAATATTTGAAAAAATATCACTGTGGACAAGAAAGCGCGGCTTCCAGCAAAAAACTGGAAGCCGCGCTTCATGTCAAAGGGACAGAATTGCGGCGTGCGGTCAACCGCCTGCGCTGTGACGGTCACCCCATTTGCAGTGATAGAACGGGCTATTTCTATGCGGCACGAAAATCAGAAGTCAAGGCCACTATCGCACAGCTTGCCGGGCGCATCTCTAAAATTGCCGAAGCAAAAAATGGGATGCTCAAATCTTATCAGAAAAAGGAGGAGTGAGCATTGCCAAGTAAATTGGAATCAATTGTCCAACTTGCGGAAGAAACCGCCCGCCAGATTTCGGCAAGTGGCAAAAACTACATGACATTTCTGACTACCGCCGCTCACAACTTCAAATACAATTTCCGTGACCAGCTTTTGATTTTTGCCCAAAAGCCGGACGCCACGGCCTGCGCGGAAATCAGCTTTTGGAACAAGCGGAGCCGCTGGGTCAATAAAGGCACAACGGGAATAGCCCTGTTGGTGGATACCAGACGGGGCTACCGCCTGCGCTATGTTTTTGATATGTCCGACACCAACAGCCGGGAGGGGCGGACAGTCCCCATCTGGCAGATGAAACCGCAATATGAGAGCGCGGCCATTGAAACATTGGAGAACAGCTACGGCGAGTGTTCTGACAAGAGCAGCCTCGCCGTCTGCCTGATGGAAACGGCCAAAGCAGTGGTAGAAGACCATTTTGTAGACTATTATACAGATTTGGCGTCCGTCATGGAAAGTAGCTTGCGGAGTGATGACGACGCGGAAGTGTGTTTTCAAGTCTTGCAAGACAGTGTGGCCTATATCCTCATGGAGCGGTGCGGCATCAATGCGAGGGATTACTTTACCGAAGATGCTTTTGACGCTATCCGCGATTTTAACACCCCGGAAACGATGGCGGTTTGGGGCGCGGCAGTCAGCGACCTTGCCGAGATACCGCTTCGGGAAATTGCAACCACAGTTTTGAGCCTGTACCGGGAGGAGGAAAAATCAAATCGCACATTTGCGGAGCTGTCGAAGGGGCGGTACAATGAGGGCAGAACACAGGCTGAAAGGAGCGTTAAACATGAAACTGACATACAGAACGGAGGGCGACTACCGTTTGCCCAACCTGACCGTGCCGGAAGCGCCGAAGGTCGGAAAATATGGGATGCTGCGGCGCAGCTACCTTCGGACGCACAGGAACGGCT
>JAAWDI010000064.1 GCA_022793685.1 Oscillospiraceae bacterium | reverse complement strand
GGAAGACAGCATGGCGTTTACCCGCTTCTTCTCCTTGTTCTGGGGACGGATCGCCGCAAAATACATAAAGCCGCCGATGATCACCACATACATGATCAGGATTTCCCATCCCATCGTACCGCCAGTCGCCAATAAATTCATTCTCCATTTCCTCCTAAATCCTGTAAACTGTAAACAACCCCGAAGGGCACTATTGCCATTGTACACAATCCGCGGGGCTAGGGCAAGGGATTTCCGAGATTTTATTAAAAAAGTTCAGCCAGAACACAGTTTGTGCGGCAAATCGTGCTTGCACGAATTTGATGTGCAGGCTGTGTTCTGAGGGAGCGCCCGTTTATGAGCAAAAAGAGCTGCGTTAGCAGCGGGAAGCGCTGAAAGCGCGTTTTGCGAATGGGCGCGGGCTGAACGGACGGGTTAAACTTTCATTCCGCATCTTTCCAGCCATTAAATTTTGAAAGAACTGAGAAATACACGCCGATTTTAAGAAAAAATTCAGCCAGATCATAGCCTCCCCCTGTGTCCAGCCAATCCAGAGCAACGCCTGCCAGGATACATTGAGATATTTTTTCGAAATCATTGGAATCCTCCGGGCAGAGCTTCTTTTGGGGAGCATATTCTGCATAGGACCTGACAACATACAGGCTGATCTCATATAGATACCGAATAAAGTCCTCCCGGCGGGAAAAACGGTAAATGTGCATCAGGGCATTTCTGCGCCTGGATGCCTCCCGGGCCATATGGATCACAGCCCCTGCAGGCGCCTCCGCTTCCCAGTTCTTCTGGAGGGCCTGATCCACCCAGGCCTTCACCGAAAACTCCGCCAGAGCCGGAATGTCCTGAAAATGATAATAAAAGGTATTTCGGTTCAAATGGCAGCGCTCTACAATATCCCTTACCGTAATCCTTCGATAGGGCTTTTCCTCCAAAAGCTTCCAGAACGCATTGCTGATTTCCCTTTGTGTCTGGTTCATAAGACACCTCCGAATTCATACCTAATAGTATACGGAGCGCTTAGAATTTTGAATACGGAGAAAATCCACTGTTTCCCCTAAAATAGGAGAAATCAGGAAAAATGCGCAAATTTTGAGGAAATCCGGATATTTATCCAAATAAAATGCGTTTATTCTATATGGAGAATTCTCTCCATAAACTTATCGGTCTCCCCCTTCTGTATCTTTTCTATCACACTTTCTATGATCCCGGCAAAAATAAAGCTGAGTCCGTCAACAGAAGCATCCACATCCGCCTCCATCTGTCCCCAGATAAATTTCAGGAGAAATCCCAGGAAGGAATAGCAGCAAAAGCTGGCAATCGCCCGCAGAACCTCATCCGGAACCTCCGTCCCATCCGCGTGTGTTTTTACATCCTCATAGAAGAGATGCTCCACCGACCCGAAAATAAAGCGTTCCAGCCGTTCCCGGGAAATGGAGTCTAAAATATGATATACCAGCTTCGGATGTTCCTGTACATAATGGAGTTCCACCTTCAGGCTGGCCGGCCACCCCTTCAAACCCTCTGTCTCTTTCCTGAGCTGTTCTCTTTTCATAAGCATCCAGGCATCCAATAAGTCATAAATATCCCTGTAGTGATAGTAAAAGGTGTTGGAGCTTATCCCACATTTTACCACAAGAGCCGATACGGTTATTTTCTCAAAAGGCATCTGATTCAGCATTTCCTCAAAAACCTGCAGGATAGCCTTTTTCGTAAAATTTGCCATAAAATACGGTCCTCCCCTATCCCTGTGCTTATTTCTTTACTTTATAAAATCATATCGCCACTTTGAAAAAATTTCAACCTTCTTCCTGTAAAAAATACTCCGAAAGCATTTGAAGCTCCTGTCTCATGTTCTTTGGACGCTGCTCAAAAAAATCCCTGATCTTCTCAAGCTCCTCTTGCCAGCGGGTGCTGTCGCCCCCATAAAAGGCCAGCTCATCCTCTATCTCCCGCTCCATCTCCTCTATGACCTCCCCTGCGTGTTCTGGAGAAAAGGCCCCTTCCATCAGCTCCTCCATGATTTCTGTAAAACGTTCTCTCATATCCTCCCTCTGGAGCACAGCCCTTAAGAGCGGAGTGTCCCGGTCCCATCCACTTTCCAGGTATCCCAGAGCCTCTCCCAGCGTAGGATTCGCTGCTTTTGAGGAATCTGTCCGGGCCATGCCCACATCCACATCATACAGGAGAAACCGCCATTTTCCGTCTGCACAGGGGTTGGAATAATCTCCTGTCCGGGAATACCAGCGGTATGCCTTGCAGTTGTTGTTGGGCCAGTCCGGATTAGACAGGTACAGCTCTATGGCGCTGTACTGCAGAAAATTTTCTATATCCAGCATGTCCTGAAGCCGGGCAAACACCTCATCGTCCTGCAGATCCTGATCCTTGTAGGAAAACACTTCGTTCAGCTCCAGCACGGCCCGGATATCCGCCTCATCCTCCGAGGCTGTATTGGCATTTCCCCGGTGCGGGGTAAACACCTGCCAGCGTCCCTGCTCCTGTCTGGTTCCATAATGGGTGTGAAAATAGACATCGTCGTAATTTTCCTCCAGCCATTCAAAGCCGTAGTACTCTCCGTTTATAAAAACAGCAGCCGGCCGGAAGGCCTGGGCATCCCGGAATCCCGCATCCGCTGCCAGCTGCTGGGCCAGCTCATTGCGCAGATAGCCCCAGCCCTGGTCGTTTCCGTGATTTCTCAGGACCACCTTCTTATACTCCTCCAGGGCAGTATTTCCTGCATCACTCCTGGCACCAGGAAACAGCCCGTAGAAAATGCGGGATTTTCCGTATTCCTTTCGGGCAATCAGACGCAGAGACTTCATGTCCGCTGCCCGGGAGGTACCTCCGCTCACACGAATTCCCATATTCTGGGAAACCACGCAGGTCCCCTCCGGCTCCCACATTTCCACATAGGCCTCCCGCTCTCCCTCCATGCCTCTCCAATTATAGTTTGCCGGAGTTCTGGGGGTAATCTCCGCATCGGGATTTTCTGCTATGTAATCATCCCGCAATTTCCCGGGTACCAGAATTCCGTTTTCATATCCATACAAATTCTCCGGATCTGTGGAAATCGCCACCACAATCGTGGAAAAACGCTCCTCTACCTGCTTACCCAGGAAATAGGTCCTGGTATAGACGTCCGTGGCGCTGCCATCCTGATAATAGGCAATGGCCCGAATGGTGGCAGCTTCCACCTCCTCATAAGCTTTCATCAGAATAGGCCCCTCATACAAGCAGGACTCCTCTGTGGGCACACTTCCGTCCATGGTATAGTAGATATCCGAATCCAGCATGGTGGAAAGCTCCAGCCACTGATCTTTGGCGCAGAAACTGTCTTCCACAGAAAAATAAATTTCCTGCTCCCCATAGGCAGCGCTCTCCTTTGCAGAATACAAGCAGGTGATGACCATCAGTATGGAAAGCAGAATTACCGCACTCCACCGATCCCTTCTCTTATACATTCTATTTCTGCCTTTTCTTTCCGTCTTTGGCATAAATTTTAAAAAAATTTTAATCCCCCTGCAATAGACAAAAGGTGCCTCATTGTCTATTGCAGGAAATTAAAAAACATTTATATACTGAATGTCAGCATAAAACCAAAGATAAGACAGGGGTAATGACCTATTAAAAGCCGCAGAATTTTTCACAGATCCATGCAAAAGAAGATACAGGAGGGAGTCCTCCTGGGATATATTTTTTTCTCCTGTTGCCTGTTGATTCACATTCACAGAGCAGAAACCGGAAAGGGCGTCTTTCTGGACATGTCCGCCGCTGTTCCGGGACAACCCATTATTGTGTCAACAACAGGAATCAGACGGACCCAAATTAAAAGCTGCGTCTGGTATGTGGGGGAGCAGGAGGCGCTTCGGGAATCCGCTCTGGTTCCCTACACCCCGTCATTGGCAGATGCAGAGCATTTCATCCGGGTCGCTGTCACACTAAAGAATGGGGAATACTATGAGGATTCCCTCTATTTCAGCATTTTGCCTGTATTGTACCTGGAAAGCGGCACCGCCTATGAGGATGTAGGGAGGGAAAGCTATGTACCGGTCAAAATGAAGCTCACATCCGAAGCATACGATCCCTCTTCCCAATTATATGATGGGGAGGCCCAGATCCGCCTCCGGGGAAATTCCACCAGCGACCTGCCCAAGCGGCCCTTTAAGCTGAGACTGGAGGAAAAAACTGATCTGCTGGGCCTTGCCGAGACCAGACACTGGGTGCTTCTGGCCAATGCCTTTGACTCCACCATGCTGAGAAACAAGCTGGTTTACAATTTTGCGGAACAGATCGGTTCCCTCCCCCAAATGCATTCCCAGCACGTAACTCTGATCTACAACGATACCTATCAGGGCGTATACCAGCTCTGCCAGCAGGTACGGATTGATAAAACCAGCGTAAATATCTATGACTGGGAGGATGCGGCTAAAGAGACGGCAGAACAGATTGCACAGGATCTGGCCTCTCAAAAGCTGATCACCGTAGAGGAACAGCCGGTCATAGCGCTTTTTCTAGAAACCGACCTGCTTTTGGATTTTTCCTGGATGAAAACCCGCTCCTTTGATTTTCCCTGTCTCAAAAGCATAAACCACAGCTATAACCGGCAGCTTCCCACAGAATACCGCCTGGAGAAATATCTGGATTTCGACCAGCTTCCAGACCCTGTCGGCGGTATGCTTCTGGAGATGGACTTTTTTCACATTGACGCAAATTTAAAGACTCATTATGATCTTCCCCTCTATTTTAATACGCCTCTTGCCGGGGACACCTTTGAGGAGCTGGACGCTTATACCCGCACTTATATCCAGGCATTGGAATACGCCTTTCATGACACGGACTTTACCTATCACGACGGATCTCCCCACTACCGGATGCTCGATCAGGGCTGGTTTGACTGGTACGGAGAATACACCCGGCGGGATGTGCAGTATGAGCCTGTCTATTTTTCTGCGCCGGCCTATGACGGAGTCCATTATTCTGAGTTGGTGGATTTTGATTCGCTGCTGGTGAATTTTCTGGTCTGCGAGTTTACGGTAAACTGGGACAGCATGAAAAACAGTGTCTATCTCTATAAGGATATTGACGGACCCTTCTACCTGAGTCCTGTGTGGGATTATGACTGGGCCTGGGGAAACAGCGCCTTTACCATCGATACCTGGGAGCCGGAAATCTGGCAGACTACAGACGAATACTTTGCAAGTGAAAATTATTATCAAACAGTCCAGTGGAATCGGTATCTGATCCGTGATCCCTATTTCCTGGTACGGGTCTATGAGAAATACTGGCAGATTCGGGATTCGGAAATCGAGGCCATGATCTGCCGCGGGGGACTCATCGACACCTATGCAGAGCAAATCCGGACCGCTGCTCAGGCCAACGATGCTAAATGGGGCGGCAGCATGGGAACCTTTAAGGGCCAGAAATTTGAGGAGGGTATCCTTTCTCTCAAGGATTTCATCGGGCAACGCATTGCCTGGATGGATGAGCAGTTTTCCTCCGTAGAATCCCTTCGCGTCTCCCTGGGCTATTACATTACAGATGAGATCCTTCAGGTGGAGCCCGCGGACACCGCCTCCTATGAAAATATGACAGGGATAAGGGTCCGCTGTTCCTCCCCGGACTGCACCGCCATATCCTTCCAGGTCAATGGAACCCATTTCTTTACGGCAGAGCTTCAGGAGGGAACCGCCGTAGGCTTCATTCCGGACAGTGCGCTTAGACAGGAGGAGAACGCCCTCAATACGGTTCAGGTTCGGGCCCTGGATGAGAACGGGGAATATCTGATCAATCCGGAAGGAAGCGTCTGGGGGGATTATACCAATGCGTTGTCCAACTATACGTATTTTTCCAAGCCTTCCTGCGGCACATAACAGGCATATTGCCTGGAAGAAACATTTCTTTGCCCTTGTCGGGGATTTTAAGTGAATCCTACGGAATAATGGCAGGTATATATAGATACGGCACAGCATCTTCCTCAATGCTGCACCGTATCCCCTGCATAAATCTTTTTACTTTGTCCTAATTCATTTCCCTGTATACGCCGCCAGGTTTTCATTCATGGCGTCAATGACAGTCTCATGATCCAGCTTGTCATACTCTTCTATCAATTCCTCCCACACAGTCTCAAAATTCTCCGCCATAATCAGGCTGGCCGTATATTTGGTCCGGGTCTCCACCATCTTGGCCCCCACCTTTCCCAAATCGCTGGTGGTATCCAGGGCGCAGGACTGGGCGTATCCCACATCCACGGGCTTAAAGTGC
>JAAWDI010000018.1 GCA_022793685.1 Oscillospiraceae bacterium | reverse complement strand
GCCGAGTTCTGGATGATTGAGCCGGAAATTGCCTTTGCCGACCTCAACGACGACATGGCGCTGGCGGAGGCTATGATTAAGTATATCATCAACACGGTGATGGAGAAGTGCCCGGATGAGATGGCGTTCTTCAACTCCTTTGTGGACAAGGGTTTGGTGGAGCGGCTACGGCATGTGGCCTCCTCCGAGTTTGGCCGCATCACCTATACGGACGCCATCGAGGTGCTGAAAAATTCGGGCCGTAAATTCGACTATCCGGTGGAGTGGGGCTGCGACCTGCAAACGGAACATGAGCGCTACCTGACGGAGGAGCATTTCAAAAAGCCGGTGTTTGTCACCGATTACCCGAAGGACATCAAGGCTTTTTATATGCGCCTGAACGACGACGGCAAGACCGTGGCAGCGGCGGACTGTCTGGTGCCCGGCATTGGTGAAATCATCGGCGGAAGCCAGCGTGAGGAGCGGCTGGATGTGCTGGAGGCGCGGATGCACGAGCTGGGCCTGAAGCCGGAGGACTACTGGTGGTATCTGGACCTGCGGCGCTACGGCGGCTGCAAGCACGCGGGGTATGGCCTTGGCTTTGAGCGCATGGTCATGTACCTCACCGGCGTCAGCAATATTCGCGACGTTCTGCCCCATCCGAGAACGGTGGGCAACGCGGATTTTTAAGAGAAAAAGGGCAGAGGCTCCCGGCATTGCGCCGGGGGCCTCATTGGTATTTTTAAGCGCAGAGGGGAAGTATCACGAATGCATACATATGTCATGCTCTTTGATAAAAATTAATATGTATGCGCTCTTCGAGGCCGAACCGCTCCCGAATGAAATGATTGATGGCATAGTGATGCGTGAGAAACAATTCACACGGATTGCTGCCTATTGAAGCGGAAGTGGTAACAGTCGGCATACCGTATTGCTGTTTCAAGATATTGGATAGCTCAATAAATGAAGCGTTGATGTCATATTTTTTAGATTGACAGTATTCAGGCATTCTATATATTTCTATGTATTTCACTTTGGAAGGGTTGAAATGTATACCAATCATAAACGGAATATCACTATGAAAAGCTTTTCCAGCAAAGGTGATGTGGTAATCAGCAACCAATGCATATTGTATGCCTGCATTTTTTAATGACGACTCAAGGTTAAGAGGGCTTGGTGTTATCGAAAATTTCGGAGAGTCAATTTCAAATACATCTATAGTTTGCTTTTTTTCGGAAGAAAGCATTTGCGAATCACCGCTTCTGCATATGTTCTTTATATTTTGTAAAAAACCTCTCTTGTCTTTATAGACAAAAGAGGTTTTTGGTGGAGGAGGGTGGATTCGAACCACCGAAGCTAACGCAACAGATTTACAGTCTGCCCCCTTTGGCCACTCGGGAACTCCTCCATATGAAATTGTGTGTATGCAATGGTGTGGAGCTGGTGGACGGACTTGAACCCCCGACCTGCTGATTACAAATCAGCTGCTCTACCAACTGAGCTACACCAGCATAACTCATTCACAGCAGAAATTAGTCTACCAGATTAGCGGTAGATTGTCAAGCCCCATCGAAAAAGAAATATCCTGCGTTGCAGATAGGCGGCGCTTGTGATACAATATTACCTCACAAAAAGGAAGGAGACGGTTATGATGCAGTACAAGGCTGTGCTGTTTGATTTTGATTACACGCTAGGGGACGCCACCGAATCCATTATGGCGGGCTATGCCTTTGCGTTTGCTGAAATGGGCATCCCACAGCCGACGCTGGAGCAGGTGCGTTCCACGGTGGGCTTCATTTTGGAGGACGGCTACACCATGTTGACCGGAGACAGGGACGAATCCCGCCGGGCGCGGTTCAGCGGGCTGTTCCGTGAGAAGTCCCACCCCATTCAGGTGGCGACGACCCCTCTTTTTCCCGGCGCGTTGGAGCTGCTGGACGCCCTGAAGCGCGCAAGCGTTGCCACGGTTGTGGTGAGCAGCAAACGGCGCAAGACCCTGTGCGGCGTGCTGGAAAATACAGGTGCTATGCCGCGGCTGTCCTTTGCGCTGGGCAGCGATGACGTTCATGCGCCCAAGCCAGACCCGGAGGGCATCCTACTGGCGCTGGAGCGGCTGAACACCAGGCCGGGGGAGGCGCTCTACTGCGGCGACACAGTGCTGGATGCCGAGGCCGCCCAGCGGGCGGGGACGGATTTTTGCGCGGTGCTCAACGGGACTACGCCCGCATCTGCCTTTGACGTGTGGCCCCATGTTCATATTGCCCCAGATTTGAACGATTTACGCGGTTATTTGGGGCTTTGACCCCATTCCTGCGGCGGCTCATTGGGAGCCGCCGCTTTTTTCTTTGGCCTCCCGCCTCGTTCGACGTTGTTTTTCCAAATTTTGGATTATAATGAGCGAACACGAAGGAAAAAGGACAAGCTGGGAGGAAAAACCATGGCGGTCAAGGAAGGATTGAAGGCGCGCGCGTCGAAGGTAAAACGGGAGCTTCTCTCCACAGGCAGGGTAGTGGTGAAAGCGCCTGCGCTGGTATATGGTGCGGAGGTGGTCATTCGGTTTTTGCTGGCCGCCGTGCTGGCGGGCGCAGAGATATTCGGCGGATATGCGCCCTTCGGCGTGGCGATGGTAGGCGCTTCCGGTTCCGGCGCAGGCGGCTTTGCCGCCCTGCTGGGCGCTGCCTTTGGCTACATAGGCTTCCGGGGACTGGTGGAGGGCCTGCGCTACCTGGCGGCGGCTGTTTTGGTGTTTGCCGTCTCCTTTGCCTTTTTTGACATCAAGCTCTACAAAAAAAGCTGGTTCATGCCGCTGGTAACGGCCGCTATGACGGGCTGCACTGGCTTTGTCTATCTCTCCCAAGCAGGGTGGCGGACCTCCGACGTTATTTTTTTCGGGACAGAGCTGTTGCTGGCAGGAGGGAGCGCTTACTTTTATAAAATCGTGCTAGGTGGGTTCCGCAAGGAACAGACGGAACGTGACCTGAAACGGACGGTGAGCGCCCTGATTTTGGGGTTTACCGCTCTCGTCTCGCTGGCACAGCTCCACCTGTTTGGAGACGTCTCACTGGGCCGCGTTTTAGCGGCTCTGGCGGTCATGCTGTGCGCCTATGAAGGCGGAATCGGCGCCGGTGCGGCAGTGGGTGTCGCGGCGGGCGTGGCCATGGATATGGCGGTTGGCGCGGGCGCGTTTTACGCTATGGTTTACGGCTTTTCCGGCCTGCTGGCAGGGGTGTTCAGCGGTAGAGGCAAGCTGCCTGCGGCGGTCACCTATGTGCTGGCTGACGCGCTGGCGGTGCTCTGGACGTGGGACGGGGGTCTGCGTTCCTCCGTACTGTACGAGGTGTTTTTTGCGTCTGTCCTCTTTATGCTGCTGCCTCAAAAACTGTTGCGCCGGGCAGGAGTGCTGTTTCGGGAGGAGGATGAAAACGACGCCTATGTTCGCGGCTGCATCATGCGTTATGTACGCTCTCACCTCACCGCCACGGCGGAAGCCTTTCGCGACCTTTACGAAAATATGCGGGCCGCGTTTCGCTCGGTGCCTCCAAATGACAACGATACCGCAGTGATTTTTGACCGCGCCGCCTCCAAGGTCTGTCGGGATTGTCCCCTCAGCTCCACCTGTTGGGAGCGGGAGTATGTGAGCACTTTTAACGCGCTGAACGACGCGATTCCTGCCATGGTTGACCGTGGCAGAGGGGAAGGCGGCGACTTTCCGGGCTGGTTTACCAGCCGGTGTCTGCATTTTCCGGCCTTTCTGGCGGCGGCCAACGAAGAGCTGTCCGCCCTGCTCTACCGCCGTCAATACCATGGCCGTTTGCAGGAGAACCGCTCTGCAGTGGTGGGGCAGTACGCCCGGCTGGCCTCTGTTTTACGCACCGCCGCCGCGGAGGTGGGCGAGGAGCCTCTTCCCGACCCGGTGAAGGAAAAGCGCCTGCGCCAGAAGATAGAGGAGCTGGATTTGGACGGCGCGGCGGCGGTCTATTATGACCGTGCGGGCCGCCTTCGGGTGGAGATTGCGGGGCGGCACTGTGAGCGTCTGGCCCGTCCGGAGGAATTGGACAAGCTTTCCGCTGTGTTGGAAACCCCCATGACCGTGGAGGGGGACATTTCCGCAGACCGCCTTGTTTTGCGGCAGGCAGAGCCGTACAAGGCGGTGATTGGCGCGGCGGTGCGCCAAAAAGACGGCGAAACCGTCAGCGGCGACGCGGGGGTATGCTTCCGCGGCGCGGAGGGCAGGCTGTACGTCCTGCTGTGCGACGGTATGGGCAGCGGCTCGGCCGCCGGACAGGAGAGCGGCTTCACCACCCGACTATTGGAGCGGTTTCTCAAGGCTGGGGTAGAGCCAGAGACCGCCCTGCGCACCCTCAACGGTGCCTTGGCGCTGCGGGGGGAGCAAAACGGCGGCTTTTCCACCATCGACCTTTTGGAGCTTGACCTTTATACCGGCGGCGGCAGTCTCTACAAATACGGGGCGGCGCCCACCTTCTTGAAGCAGAAGGAGGGGGTCGTCCGCTGTGGAGGAGCGTCGCTGCCCTCCGGACTGGCGGGGGAGGAAGAGCCGCCCGCCGTCAGCAGGGTGCAGCTTCAACCGGGCGATTGCCTTGTGATGGTGAGCGACGGCGTTATCAGCACCGCCGGAGATGAGGACGCCCTGCGGGAACAGCTTCGTATTTTCAACGGAGAAAATCCGAACGCGCTGGCGCGGCAAATTATCGGCAGCGAGGCGGCGGAGGACGACAAAACGGCTTTGGTACTCTGCTTCCGGACGCGTGCATAAGAATAGCAAGACCCCTCCGCATGGGCGGAGGGGTCTTGTTTATCGTTGGTGCGGCTCAGCGCTCCGGCACGATTTCAATCCAGTAGCCGTCCGGGTCCTCGATGAAATAGATACCCACGGCCTCATTTTCCATGCAGATGCAGCCCATCTCCTGATGGCGGCGGTGGTATGCCTCGTATTGGTCGGTGACAAAGGCAAGATGGAACTCGCCCTCGCCCAGGTCATAAGGCTCGGTGCGGTCGTGGAGCTGGGTCAGCTCCAGCTCAAAGCCGGACTGGCCGTTGCCCACATAAACGAGGTCGGCATGGGGAAGCTGCATAGTGTGCAGGAGCTTTAAGTCAAGGGCCTGCTCATAAAAGGCGAGGCTGCGTTTCAGGTCGAGCACGTTGAAGTTGAAATGGGCGAAACGAAGCATGGCGAAAACCTCCTTTTTTGCTTATGATACCAGAAAAGGGGAAGATTTGCAATTTTTGCACCGCTGTGGTATGATTTAAATGGGTTTGTGTATAATTGAGCATTAGGAGGGATTTTTCGTGCCTTCAGACCCATTATGGCCTCAACTATTGCTGCAAGTCATTCTCATTGCGCTTAACGCATTTTTCGCGTCCGCTGAGATTGCCTTGCTCTCACTGAACGAAAACGTCCTGCGTCATCAGGCGGAGGAGGGCGACAAGAAGGCGGCGCGGCTTCTGACCATCGTCAAGACGCCCACCCGCTTCCTCTCCACCATTCAAATCGGCATCACGCTGGCGGGCTTCCTCGGCTCCGCCTTTGCCGCCGACAACTTCGCAAGCCGCATCACTTGGTTTCTCGTCCATGAGCAGGGCTTTACCGCCCTGCCGGAAAGCGCTGTAAACACGCTGGCGGTGGTGGTTATCACCGTCGTGCTCTCCTTCTTTACGCTGGTATTCGGCGAGCTGGTGCCCAAGCGGGTGGCCATGCAGAAGGAAGAGCAGGTGGCCCGTATGGCGGCCGGTGTGATTTCCGTGCTGGCCACCGTGATGCGTCCCGCCATCTGGCTGTTGACCGTGTGCACCAATGGCGTGCTGCGCCTGATGCGCATCGACCCCAACGCCGCCGGCGACGAGGTGTCCGAGGATGAAATACGCATGATGGTGGACATCGGCGAGGAGAAGGGCGCCATTGAGCGGGGTGAAAAGGAAATGATTGAGAACATCTTCGAGTTCAACAACAACACCGCCGAAGATGTGATGCGCCACCGCACCGACATGGTGCTCATTTGGGAAGAGGATACAGATGAAGACATTCTCAAGGCCATCGAAAGTTCCGGCCTTTCCCGTTTTCCGGTGTGTCGGGAGGACGCAGACGACATCATCGGCATCCTGAACACCCGCGACTACCTGCTGAACAAATCCTCCGCCGCGCCGCGGCAGCTGAAAGACCTGCTCCGCCCCGCCTACTTTGTACCTGAGTCGGTGCGTACCGACGTGCTTTTTCGCGATATGCAGAGCAAAAAGGTACATATGGCCATCGTGGTGGACGAATACGGCGGCACATCCGGCCTTGTGACCATGGAAGACCTGCTGGAAGAAATCGTGGGCAATATTTATGACGAGTTCGACCCGCAGGACGAGCAGGAAATCGTCCAGCTGAAGGACAACCTCTGGCGGGTGTCCGGCGGCGCCGAGCTGGAGGAGCTTTGCGACGTCATCGGCTTCGACCTGCCCGAAGGGGAGGAGGAGCTGGATTACGACACATTGGGCGGTCTGGTGTTTGCCCAACTGTCCGTGATTCCGGAGGACGGCGCCACCATAGAGGTGGACGCGCTGGGGCTTCACATTCAGGTGGAGAAGCTGTCCGAGCGCCGGGTAGAGTGGGCCTTGGTGTCCAAGTTGCCAACCGAAGCGCCGGAGGAAAAAGACTGATAAAGAGAAAAGCGGCCCGGCTTCGGGCCGCTTTTTCCACAAAGGGGGATAACCGCCATGCGAAGGACAAAAATCATTTGCACTCTGGGGCCAGCCACGGACGACGAGAACATACTCCGCCAGCTTATCCTGTCAGGGATGAACGCCGCCCGGTTCAACTTTTCTCATGGCACCCACGAGAGCCATTTGGCCCAGCTCAACAAGCTGAAAAAAGTGCGGGAGGAGTTGGGCGAGCCGGTAGCCACCATTCTGGACACCAAGGGGCCGGAAATACGCGTCAAGACCTTTCGGGACGGTCCGGTGACGCTGAAGGCAGGCGCGCCGTTCACCCTCACCACACGGGAGGTTGAGGGAAACGGGGACGTCGTTTCCGTCACCTATGCCAACCTGCACCGGGAGCTGGCCGCCGACTGCCGCATCCTGCTGGACGACGGCCTGATTGAGTTGCGGGTGGAGCAGGTGGAAGGGCAGGACATCCGCTGCACGGTGGTGACCGGCGGTGTACTGTCCAACAACAAGAGCATCAATATCCCCGGCGTGGCGATTCCGTTGCCGTCCCTGACAGAGAAGGACAAGGCCGACATTCGTTTCGGCGTGGAGCAGAGGTTTGATTTTATCGCAGCCTCCTTTGTCCGGCGGGCGGCGGATATACAGGACATCCGGGCGGTGCTGGACGCCTGCGGCGGAAGCGATGTGGCCATCATCGCCAAGATTGAAAACCGGGAAGGTGTGGAGCATCTGGACGAAATCATTGCCGCGTCCAACGGCGTGATGGTGGCGCGGGGCGATTTGGGGGTGGAGATACCCGCCTATGAGGTGCCGGTGCTCCAGAAGAAGATGATTGCCAAGACAACCCGTGCGGGGAAGCCAGTCATCATTGCAACCCAGATGCTGGACTCCATGATTCGCAACCCCCGTCCCACCCGTGCGGAGATTTCCGACGTGGCAAACGCCGTGTTTGACGGCACGAGCTGCGTCATGCTTTCCGGTGAGACCGCATCGGGCAAATATCCGCTGGAGGCCCTTCGGACGATGGCGGACACCATCGAGGCTGCGGAAGGCTCCATCCGCTACTGGAACCGTTTCCGTAAGATGAACTTTACGGCGGGCAGTTCTATCGACGACGCCATTACCCACACCTGCTGTCTGACCGCCATGGACTTGGAGGCCAAGGCCATTCTGGCGGCCAGCAGCAGCGGTACCACCGGACGGATGATTGCCCGGTTCCGCCCTGCCTGCCCCATTATCGTGCTCACTTACAACGAGCGGGTGCGGCGGCAGATGGCCATCTCATGGGGGGCGAAGCCCTACCTCATCCACGATGTGGATTCCACCGACCAGCTTTTCGACCTGACGGTGGAATGTGCCCTGCGGGAAGGCGCGGTGGAGCATGGCGATACGGTGGTCATCACGGCGGGCGTTCCCCTCAAGACAGTCGGCTCGACCAACCTCATCAAAGCGCAGAAAGTATAAAGATGCAAGAAGCGCCGCCCTTTTCAAAAGGGCGGCGCTTTTCTTTACGCTTTTCGCTGATAGGTGACATACTGGAAGGGAACGCCCTCATGCTCCAGTGGTTCCGCCCGCTCGATGGCCGTCCAACTGCTGTCCTTGTCCAAGTCGGGGAACCAGGCGTCAGCGTCAAAGGCGGCGCCGATTTTGGTGACATAAACCATATCACAATAAGGCAGCAACAGACGGTAAACACTGTCCCCGCCAATGACGAAGGCGTCCTCTCCGGCAAGCACAACGGTTTCCTCCGGCGTGTGGACGACCTCCACGCTGTCCACCTGATACTGTCTATTGCGGGAGAGGACGATGTTGCGCCGTCCGGGGAGCGGCCCCTTCGGAAAGCTCTCCAGCGTTTTGCGTCCCATGATGATGGGATGGCCGAGGGTAAGGGCGCGGAAGCGCTTCAGGTCGGCGGGGATGGGGAACAGGAGCCTGTTGTCCTTGCCGATGGCCCAGTTCTGGTCGACGGCCACAATACAGTTCATTTGCCGTCCCCCTTTACACCGCTACCGGGATGGAGCATCCCAGCGGGTGGGCCTCATAGCCCTCCAGCGAGAAGCTGTCCACGGTGAAATCATAAAAATCGGTCACCGACGAGTCGATGTTCAGCGTGGGCGCGTCGAAGCCCTTGCGGGCGATAAGCTCCTCCACAATGGGAACGTGGCGGTCATAGATGTGGGCGTCTGCGATGACGTGCACCAACTCGCCGACCTCCAGACCGGACACCTGTGCCATCATGTGGACGAGCACCGCGTACTGCATCACGTTCCAGCCGTTGGCGGTAAGCATGTCCTGACTGCGCTGATTGAGGATGGCGTTGAGGGTGCGGCCGCTGACATTGAACGTCATGGAATAGGCGCAGGGGTAGAGGGCCATCTCTGAAAGGTCGTGATGATTATACAGGTTGGTGAGGATGCGGCGGGAGGCGGGGTTGTGCTTCAGGTCGTACAGCACCCGGTCCACCTGGTCGAACATGCCCTCCTTGTATTGGTGCTTCACACCAAGCTGATAGCCGTAAGCTTTGCCGATGGAGCCGCTTTCGTCCGCCCAGGCGTCCCAAATGTGGCTGCGAAGGTCATGGATGTTGTTGGACTTCTTCTGCCAAATCCATAAAAGCTCGTCCATCGCGTTCTTGAAGCCCATCTTGCGGATGGTTTGAATGGGAAATTCCTCCCGCAGGTCATAGCGGTTCACAATGCAGAATTTTTTGACGGTATGGGCGCTCGCGCCGTCCTCCCACCGTGGGCGCACCTCCAGTTCTGTGTCCCAGTACCCGTTTGACAGAATTTCTTTGCAGTTTTGGATGAACAATTCGTCTGCGCGGCTCATGGACAGCACTCCTTTTCTGTTAAATGGGGGTAAGCTCCCCTGTGAGAACGCCGTTCTCCACGCCAGTGATAGAGGCAGAGCACAGCCTGTTGTGCAGATTTTCCCCCGATACCCGAACGGCGGCATAGTTGGGGGCATGGCCTTGCCACACGCCGTCCTTTTCCGTTTCAAACAAAACGGGGAGCGTTTCGCCCACAAGACGGCCAAGAAATTCACGCTCCAACCGGACGGCCAGTGCGCCCGCCTGTCTGGAACGCGCCTCTTTGACGGCTTTGGATACCTGCCCCTCCATCCGGGCGGCAGGGGTGCCGGGCCGGACGGAGTAGGGGAATACATGCAGTTTAGAGAAGGCAATCTCCTCCAAAAAGGCGAGAGTGGCAGAAAATTCTGTCTCCGTCTCGCCAGGAAAGCCCACAATAACGTCGGTGGTAATTCCGGTCAGCGGGCCGAACCATTCCCGCAGAAGGGAAACCGACTGCCGGTAGCGGTCGGTGTCGTAGCGCCGTCCCATGCGCTTTAGCACGCTGTCGCACCCGCTTTGCAGGGACAGGTGGAAGTGGGGACAAAGGTTGGGGAGCGCGGCGGCACGGCGGCAGAATTCCTCCGTGACGGTGCGTGGTTCCAAGCTGCCCAGCCGGACACGCAGCTCCGGCGCAGCAGAACAAATTGCCTCCACCAAGTCAATGAGGGAACAGCTGCCGTCAGAAAAATCCCTGCCCCAAGAGGACAGCTCAATGCCCGTTAAGGCGATTTCTCGGTAGCCCTCCTCCGCCAGCGCCTTGGCTTGTTCCGCGGCTTCGCGGAGCGGCAGGGAGCGCACCGGGCCGCGGGCATAGGGAATGATGCAGTAGGTGCAGAAGTTGGTGCAGCCGTCCTCCACCTTCAGCATGGCGCGGGTGCGCCCTGCCATGCCTCCGGCGGGAAGCAACTCAAAATTCCGGCGCTGCATGGGGTTGTCCACCAGCACGGTTGGAGAGGTTGGATCACGATGGGCGGCGAGGGCTTCCAGACGGTCAAGGAACCCCTTGCGGTCATGGGTGCCCATGATGAGGTCTGCATCCAGTTTTTCCACAGCGGCGCAGTCGGTTTGAGCATAGCAGCCGCATACCGCCACAATGGCGCGGGGATTTCTCTGCCGCGCCCGACGAATCATCTGACGGGATTTCTGCCCGCTCACCGCCGTAACGGCGCAGGTGTTCACCACATAGGCGTCCGCCTCAGCTTCAAAGGGGACCAACGTGTGCCCACGACGGGTGAGAATGGTTTCCATAGCCTGGGTCTCGTATTGGTTTACCTTGCAGCCGAGGGTACAGATGGCGACTCTCATGCCTGCGGCTCCTCACCCAGAGCGTCCTTCTCGCCGCCGGTCAAATCTTCTACCGTAAGCTCCATGAGCTGTTCCTTGGTGGGATTTTCCAGCGTGACAATGCGGTCACACTGACGGGCGATGGACTTCTCAAACACATTGCGCACGTCGCGGGCGTTGCCGAAGTTTTCGTCCCGTCGCTGATAGAGGCTGTCCAGATAGGTTTTGGCGTGTTCCTCTGCTTCTTTGGAAAGGGTGTAGCCGTTCTTTTTGCACATGGAGGTGAAGATTTCAAAAAGCTGGTCGCCGTTGTAGTCCTCAAAGAAGAAATATTTATTGAAGCGGGATTCCAGACCGGGATTGGAGTGAATGAAGTCCGCCATCAGGTCGCTGTAACCCGCCACAATGACGATAAAATCCTTCCGGTGGTCCTCCATGGCTTTTAGCAGTACCTCGATGGCCTCGTGGCCAAAGTCGTTGCCGTTCTCCTGACTGACCAGCGCATAGGCTTCGTCGACAAACAGCACGCCGCCCAGCGCCTTTTGCACCACCTCGCCGGTCTTAATGGCAGTTTGCCCCACAAAACCGGCCACCAGCCCGGAGCGGTCAACCTCCACCAGCTGCCCCTTGGAGAGCACGCCAACGGCGCAATATATCTTTGCCAGCAGGCGGGCTACCGTGGTCTTACCGGTGCCGGGATTGCCCATGAACACCAGATGGAGGGACATAGGCACCACCGGAAGCCCCTGCTCCTCCCGCAGCTTGCGCACCTTCACCAGATTGATGAGGCTTTTTACATCCGCCTTGACCTTCTCCAGACCGCAGAGGCCGTCCAGCTCGGCCAGCACCTCGTCCAAATCGGGTTTTTCCGGCGCGGGGGGGTCCTCCTGCTTGGGAACCTCGGCAGACGGCGCGGGCGCGGCGTTTTGCCCCTCCTGCTTGGGGCGGGGGGTGATAAACTCGCTGGCTTGCAGGGCGGGTTTGTCCGACGGCAGCCCCTGCTTGTCGCACAGGGCCAGCAGAGCGTCGGTGCAGGCGTTGACGAAGCCCGCCTCCTCCTCGCTCACCACGTCATCCACGGCGGCGAACAGCAGCATCATCAGGGTGAACAGGTCGACAAAACGCCGGGCGGTCTGTTTGCCGTTCTGCTTGTCGTAGCGTATCAGTTCCAAAAAGAAGGCGGGAGCGCGGAAGCCCTCATACTCTCCCACGGCGGTGGTCAGCTCCCAAAAGAGGGCGGAGGGAACGGTTGCGCCCTTGCAGTAGATGGCGTTATAGTACTCCACATGACGGGGCGTGACGCCGCCCTTGTCGGCGTTCCACATCCCTAACGCAGAGTGGCGCATAAAAGCGTCCACTTCCCGCCCAAAGCGGATACGGAGAGTAGCGTCGGCAATGTGCCGCCGGAAAGCGGATACCCCTTCGTCGTATTGCTTGTGTGCCGCGGCGGCGGTCATGCTTCCCTTCACGGCTCTCACCCCTTCAAAATGATATATTCCATTATAGAACACAGGGAGGAGGGGGTCAAGAAAGGAATTGTGTGAAGAAAATGTAAAGAATGTTATTGGTAGACATAAAATTTTTGAAAAGCGTTGACGAAGAATGGGGGAAATAGTAAGATAAAGAAGAAGCGTAAGCGCAGGCGACGCAGGGAGAATAAGCGCAGAGCGGAGCAAACGGAAGAAAGTACAGCCGCGCCAAAGTCCGGCAAAGCGGGCTTTGCGGGGATATAAGAACGTGAAAATGCCAATCGGAGGGTTTGATTTCCATGGACGAAAGACGAGATAAGGCGAGGCGCAACGACGTCATCCACTGCGAGAATTGCGGCGAGGACTATGCCGCCACCTATAAGCGCTGCCCCTTCTGTGATGAGGTCAACGGCTCCGGCGGCGGCCGTCGGGACTACCATGACCGCGGCGGCGGATACAGCAGTGGCCTTACCCCCATGCGGATTATCACCATCGTGGTGCCGCTGGTGCTTATCATTGCGGCCATCTATATCGTATTCACCGTGGTTGGGCCCCTCATCAATCGGGGCAACCATGCAGACCCGGAAAACAGCCCCTCGCCTTCTCCAGTGGTCAGCACAACGCCAACCCCAACGCCGGAGCCGACGGACACCGCGCCCGTTGTCCCCAGCCCCACCGGGACAGTGGAGCCGAGTCCCAGCCCATCCCCGTCGCCCAGTCCCAGCCCCTCGCCCTCTCCGTCGCCGTCTCCCGTGGTCGGAACCAGCGACGTAACGGGCATTACCCTGAACAGGGATGACTTCACCATGGCGAAGGCGGGTGAGACGTGGAACCTCCAGCCCAAGGTGACCCCGGAGGGAGCCACAGGCGCGGTCACATTCACCAGCAGCAACACCAATGTGGCGACCGTGGACAACACCGGCAAGGTGACGGCGGTGGGGGGCGGCAACTGCACCGTCACCGCCACTTCGGGCAGCGCCAAGGCGGAGTGCATCGTTCGGGTGAAGGGCCCTGCGGCCTCCGGCAGCGGCGGCAGTCAGACCACAACGACAACGAACACGCCTGGGACAACCGACACCGTCATCTCCACTGGTTCACTGACGCTCAACCAGAAGGACATCACCATCAGCAAGCAATACCCCAATCCGGTCACAATTACGGCCAGCGGAGCCTCCGGAACGGTGACGTGGACGAGTAGCAATACCAATGTCGCCACAGTGAACGACAAGGGCCTTGTGACCCCTGTGGGCAACGGAACATGTACCATCACTGCCACCAGCGGCGGCCAGAAAGCCGAATGCACCGTGCGCGTCAGCAGCAAATGATGAAAAGCGCCGTCTTCCCATTGAGAAGGCGGCGCTTTTATGCTATTATGGGAAGGAAAGTAATAAGGGAAAGGGGTCATATCCATGGAGCAGGAGCTCAAGGCTGTGGTGCTGGCGGCGGGGAAGGGAACGCGCCTGCAAACGGAGGGCGTTACGCTGCCCAAGGTAATGCGGCAGGCGGCGGGAAAGCCGCTTTTGCACTATGTGCTCACCGCTTTGAATTTTATTCCGCAGGAGAACGTCATTCTGGTGGTGGGCTACCGCAAGGAGGACGTGCTGGCCGCCTATCCCGCTTATCCCAGCGCTGAGCAGACAGAGCAGAAGGGGACGGGCCACGCTGTGGCGTCCGCCTCGCCGCTGCTGGAGGGCTTTGACGGCGATGTGCTGGTGTGCTGCGGCGATATGCCGCTGATGAAGCGGGAAAGCTATGAGGCGCTGGTGCGGCAGCATCGGGAATCAGGCAGCGCCTGCACCCTGCTGTCCGGAATTTCGGAGGAAGAATTGCCCTATGGCCGAGTTATCCGGGACGGGGCGGGCAAATTTTTGCGTATTGTAGAGGATAAGGACGCAACGCCGGAGGAGAAGGCGGTGCGGGAACTGAATACCGGGGTGTATGTATTCAAGTGCGCCCCCCTGCTTGCGGCGCTGGGTAAGCTCAAGTGCGACAACGCCCAAGGGGAGTATTACCTCACCGATGTGCCCGCCCTGCTTCTGAAGGAGGGCGAGCGGGTGGACGCCTGTCCCGCCTGTTCGGTGGAGGAGATGCTGGGGGTAAACACCCCAGCCCAGCTTCAGCAGGTGGAGGATATGCTTCTGGCGGCAGACCGCTAAGCAGAAATACAAAATGCGGAAGCGGCGCGGCTCATGTGAGCCACGCCGCTTTTTGTTTTAAAAAATGCTTCCGCAGACCGGCGGGTTTTCCGCCAAATCAGAACGGTAGCTGGCGGACTGGGGGTCCAGGCTGTTGATGACAACCCCGTCGCTGCCCGCTTTAGCAGTGGCATGGAGGTAGCGCCCATCTCCCAGATAGAGGGCCACATGGCCTTTCCAATAGAGTAGGTCGGCAGGCTGAAGCGCCTCATGGGGAATGGGATGGACGGGATAGCCCAGTTCCATCCGTGCGTCCCGATAGAGGGAGACGCCGTTCAGCAGATAGGCCATAGACGTAAGCCCAGAGCAGTCGACGCCAAGGGGAGTCTTTCCGCCCCAGCGGTACGGAACGCCCAGATAGCGCAGGGCGGTGGTGACCACCGCACCCCGCAGGCTGGATTCATCGGGGAAACGGGGGCTGTCACAGTGGACGGCCAGCCCCGCCTTGCGGACAAAGCCCTCACGCTTGTCAGGCAGGTACACTGCCTGCCAGCCGTCATCGCAGGGGGCGTCCCGAACTGCCAGAACAGAGCCGCGGGGCAGGGTGTCCGTAATGGGCGCGGAGGTCTCAGGAGCGAGAGAAACGTCGCAGAAGGGGGGAGCAAAGACGGTCAGGCGGCGCTGGGATTCCCAGTTCCAAGCGTCGGCCCGCAGATGGTCAAGGCAGGCATAGCCCTCATAGCCATAGCGGGTACGCACCCGCCGCCAGCTTCCGGACGGCGCGTCCAGCACCGTGACCACCATGCCGCACAAAACCTCGTCTATCCGCTCCGCCCCTTGCTCCGGCTGGGCATACAGGGGACACAGCGGCGTTATGATGCGTGCATCCAAGCAAAATCACCTCAGGGTATGGTATGCTGCGGCAGAGCGGCTCATGCTTCCCTGCCGCAACGGACAAGGGTGTTTTTCAGCATGGCGCGGTATTCCGCCACAGCGCTTTGGGGACCTGCCACGGCGGCCCCCTCCCCCAGCCCGAACAGCCAGCCCCAAAACTGAGGACTGACCACCACCTGAAGGGTGACGGTAAAGTGCTCCTCGCCGTCAGGCACTAAAATCACGTCCTGCCCGAACCGGTCGAGCACCACCCCCACCAGGCGGTTTTCAAAGCGCAGGGTGACGGTGCGTTCCTCGCCGGAAAACATGCTGAAGTGCTTTTGACCGTAAGCTGCCATGTCAAAGCTGGCGACGACGCGGCGGGGGAGCTTCGTCACCGTCAGGTCGGCCATTTTGTCCACCCGATAGTGGCGCACGTCGCCCCTTTCGCTGTCCCAGCCTACCAGATAGTAGTTCTCATTGTCCCAGATAAGGCCATAGGGCGACACCCGGTAAAGGCGGCCCTCACGCCGGTAGACCCGCTCTTTTTTGATGTTCTGCTCGAAATAGTGGAAGGTGACGATTTTTCCGGCAGAGACCGCTTCGTGAAGCTTGTCCACGTTGTAATAGATGCTTTCGTTCATGGTTTTGACGCGCTTGTCCACATAAACCTGACGCTGGAGCATTTTGCCGTCGTGGACGCTGGCCAGCGTCTCCAGCTTGCGGATGAGGGCGTCGCTCTTGCGCTTGGTGATGAACCGGGACGACTGCACGGCGTCCACCAGCAGCTTCAGTTCTGCCAGCTCAAACTTGCGGGAGCCGAGGAACCAGCCGCCGCCCTTTCCCTTGCGGCACTGTATATCCAGTCCAAAGGCCCGCAGAGTCTCCATATCGTCATAGATGCTCTTTCGCTCTGCGCAAATGTCCCATTGGGCAAGGGATTCAATCAGTTCCCCTGCCGTGAGTGGGTGAGCTTCGTCAGTCCGCGTTTCCAAAATCTGCTTGAGGAGCAGCAGCTTCACTTTTTGATTGGCTTGCTTTGCCATGGGCGTTTCCTCCTTTCGGGAAGATGATACCATGTTAACTGTCCCATAAAACGGACAATGAAAGGATAACACATGGGAAGAAAAATGGCAAGGCAGAGGTTAGCACCCCTCTTTTTGGGCAATACTGGAAACAGACAGAGAAAAAATGCTGTACTTTTTGCAAGAGATGTGGTATAATTCCTAAAATAGCGGCTGTGTGCGCATTTCGCGTTCCCGCTTTCGGTCAATTTTCACCGCACTGATGATGGGGCGGTAAAAATAAAAGGTTTGTCCGCGATGCGGCGAAGCAGGTTCTCTCTTTCCGGCGAGGCAGGGCCGGAACGGGAAGAACTGCTCCGCCTTGGTTTTGTGCGTTCAAATGCGGGCAAACACACCATACAGATATTGAAAACCAACGAATAAAAGGAGTGTTTGACGAACCCTATGGCAGAAAAACTGAAAATTATTTCCCTTGGCGGTCTTAATGAGATTGGCAAGAACCTGACGGTCTACGAATACGGCAATGACATCATTGTGGTGGACGTGGGCATGGGCTTTCCGGACGACGATATGTACGGCATCGACGTGGTTATCCCCGATGTAAGCTACCTCATCAAGAATAAGGATAAAATTCGCGCCATCTTCCTTACCCACGGTCACGAGGACCATATCGGCGCGCTGCCCTATGTCCTGCGGGACGTGCAGGCTCCCATCTATGCCACCCGCATGACGGCGGGGCTGGTGAAGCTCAAGCTGGAGGAGCACCGCCTGCTGGACAAGACCAAGATGTTTACCGTCGAGGCGGGAGAGACCGTCAAGGCGGGCAAGTTCACGGTGGAGTTCATCCACATCAACCATTCCATCGCGGACGCGGTGGCCTTTGCCATCAAGTGCCCGGTGGGTACCGTGGTGCACACCGGCGATTTTAAGATTGACCCCACGCCGATTCAGGGCGGTATGATTGACCTGGCCCGCTTTGGCCAACTGGGGAACGAAGGCGTGCTGGCTCTGCTGAGCGACTCCACCAATGTGGAGCGGCCGGGCTACACCCGCAGCGAGCGGAGCGTGGGCGCCAGCTTTGACGCCCTGTTCAAGGGCTGTGACGAGCGTATTATCGTCACCACCTTTGCCTCCAATATTGACCGTATCCAGCAGATTATCAACGTGGCGGCACGCTATGGCCGCCGGGTGGCGGTCACCGGACGCAGCATGGAAAACGCCATGAAGGTGTCCACTGAGCTGGGCTATATGAATATTCCGGACGGCGTGATGATTGACCTGAACCAAATTAAGAGCCTGCCGAACAACAAGGTTTGCATCATCACCACCGGCAGTCAAGGCGAGACCATGTCCGCCCTCAGCCGCATCGCCTTCTCCAGCCACAAGAAGGTGGACATTCAGCCGGGAGACCGCATTATCATCTCCGCCTCCGCTATTCCCGGCAACGAGAATAGTGTAGGCGCCGTGGTAAATGAGCTTTACCGCAAGGACGCGGAGGTTATCAACGAGCGGGAGGCCGCCCTCCACGTTTCCGGTCACGCCTGTCAGGAGGAGCTGAAAATCATCCATGCCCTGGTGCGGCCCAGGTTCTTCATCCCCGTCCACGGTGAGCAGCGGATGCTGAAAACCCATGCCAAGCTGGCCAGAGAGATGGGAATGCCGCCCCAGAACATCATCATCAGCGACATCGGCAAGGTCATCGAGCTGACCCGCGACTCCGCCCGTATCAACGGCACAGTGCCCGCCGGGCAGGTGTTCGTGGACGGCTACGGCGTGGGTGACGTGGGCAGCGTGGTGCTGCGCGACCGCAAGCATTTGGCCGAGGACGGCATGGTGGTGGTCGTGGTGTCCATGTCCGGCGAAGACGGCGGCGTGGTTTCCGGTCCCGACATCATCACCCGCGGCTTTGTGTATGTGAAGGAGTCTGAGGGCCTGATGGAAGAGCTGCGCCAGGTGGCGGTGAACGCGTTGGAGGACAGTCACCTCCAGTACCGCACAGACTGGGCGGCCATCAAGAGCAACGTGAAAAACGAGATGGCCGACTACCTCTACCGCAAGACAAAGCGCAGCCCTATGATTCTCCCTGTCATCATGGAGGTTTGACACCGGCGTCTGAAAATCAGAAAAGAAGTCCCCTGAAGGTTTGCCCTTCAGGGGACTTCTTGTGCTATATGGCGTTATAAAAGCAGTTTAGTTCAACGGCTCTTTTGCCGAAACGGTATAGGTATCGTTATCGTTGTAGGTAATGGTGTAGACTTCCTGGTCAACATAATTGCTTGGGTCAAAACTGTATGTGCCGCTGCGAATTTCAATGCTGCGGGCGGGAACAACGAATTCATTTATAACAGGAATCAGGCATTGGCCGCCATCCAGTACAAGACGGGAATGCGACCGTACATCAATACAGCCATTTCCGGTAGAGGAATAAAGCATACTACCCTCTGTATGACCCACGATGGTGACTTCCTTACCCGTTTGAATCATTATGATTCCGACATCCAGCCTGTGACCGTTCAGGTCCAGTACAGCGGGTACTCCGGTTGTGAGATAGACCCAAACAGGGCCAATATCATCTGCCAAAACAATAGGGCCGCCCCGTGTTAATGCGGCCTGCAATTCCTCGTTGGTGTGGACGGAGAGAGGTTCCATGGGTGGACAGGGCGTAAAGGAGTCCACGGTTCTGGGAGAAGACCTTCTGACAGAAAGAGAGGTGCAGTCGTCGCTGACTGTGACTTCCAGTGTTTGTGCAGTGATGGTGCAGCCCTCATATAAGGTGCTCCGGAAATTGGCATCGAAAGTGACTGCACTACCACCCATAGCCTTTCCGTCGGGCCTGTTAACTGAACAGGTAAAAGCAGATAGGCCGTCCTGTGTAATGATTTTGTATTTGCCATTCGCCTGCCCTTCGACGGTAAAATCAGGCATTTCTCCCTCAACTTCTACGGATACCTCTATCGTCAGGCTGTATAGGTATTCCTCGCCGTTCGCGTCTTTGACAGTATAGGTGAACATATCACCGTCAGTGGCATGTATAAGGTCATTGATGGACATATCAGTACGACGAGTGATGCAGATTACAGGGGCACCCTTGTCTGTGAAGGTGCAAGTGTATATGTCAGTTTCAAAGGGAAGCCAATTCAAATAAAGCCCGTCAGCGCGCTTTGAAATCCACATGGTCTTATCGCCTACCGGCGGTATGGCCTCTGTTGTAGTCGCGCCGCAGGCTGTGCAGGTGAGCTGCTTCTGCCCTTCGTCGGTTGCAGTGGGTTCGAGGGTGACGAAGCCGTCGTCCCAAATGTGAGTGTGGGGAGGTACGTTGTCGGTATTTCCACCGCCGGTACTTCCGCCAGAGGAAGGGGCTTGCTCCACAGTGCAGCCGGTGCCAGTGAATTTGAGGTCGGGCAGGGTGGAATGGTCAGTGGTGATGTTTACATTGTCTGCCTGCACGGTTATATCTCCTGATATAGCAGCCTGGTTAAAGGTCAAGCTCTTACCGTCAGCGGCAGGGGAGATGAGGAGATTGGCGTTGGTAGAGCCGGACAGAGTCACATTGCCGGAAGCAATTAGAATGATTCCGTTTTTTTCAGTGAGTTGATAGGTGCCCGGCGTATTTATGTATTGCACGACGGTGCGGTCAAGCATTGCCATCATGGAAGCGCGGCTGATGTTGCCTGATGGTAAGAGCTGCTCGCCTCCCACACCTTGCACTATGCCTGATTGCATCATTGCAGCAACATAGGGTGCGGCCCAAAGAGAAACAGTGTTGCCGTCGGTATAGGCTGAAAAGTCAATACTGCTAACAGGGGAGATATTAAGGCCGCGGCACAGCATTACCATGGCCTCTTCGCGGGTGATAGGCGCATTGGGGTGGGCCTTGCCGCCGCTGCCTAACATAATACCGGCGGCATTACACCGGAGCACATAGGGTGCATACCATGCATCTTCCGAAATATCAGAAAAGGGATTGGCGGCCTGTTCGGTCAGGCCGAGTGCTTCAGCAAGTACCTTTGCCATTTGTCCGCGGGTCAGCGGAGCATCAGGACTGAATGTGCCATTGCTGCCTCCTACAATGCCGTATGAGCTCCAGCGGTCAATGGAGGCTTGCGCCCAGTGACCATTGGTGTCGCTGTATGTGCCGGAAGCAAGCGCGCTGGGGGTGCAGAGGCAAAACACCATTGAGAGACAGAGAAATAGAGATAGTAGCGTTGGCTGTTTTTTCATCTGATGTTCCTCCTACCTGCTGGGGAAATGGCTTTCACATATAGTAAGAATAATATTATTATAATATTGTTTTTCCCAAAATGCAATGTATAGGGAATAGTGTGCATCGATATAAGCGACAATTTCTGCCGGAGAAGGGACAAAGGGGCGCACCGGATTATTCCGGTGCGCCCCTTTTTAGAATTTACACGCCCAGCGTCATACTGTCGCCGCTGTCGGAGAGGCCGTCCTTGTTCAGCATTTGCTCCAGCACCTGAACGTCGGTGGTGATGTCCAGCGTGCTGTCCTGAAACAGCTTGTCAAGCTGCTTCTCAAAGCCCTCCACCACCTTGTCCATCATGTTCTCAATGCGGTCCTTGGCGGCAGAGATATTTTCGCCCTCAATGCCCTGCGCCTCCAACTGTGCGTAAGCGTGGAGTATCTTCAGGGTGGTAGGCAGGTAATAATTGAGAAAGCTGCGGAGTTGGGATTCCTTCTCCGGGTGGCTTTTCAGGTAGGCAAAGATTTTGCCGGTGATAAGCTCGATGCGGTCAATCTTGCGGGACAGTTCCGGGTCGGCAATGTCGTCGTTTACCTGACGTATTTCGCGCAGGATGGCGTCGAAGCGGTCTGCCGTGACGGTGGGAGCTTCCTGCTCCTCCTGCTCGTCCCGGTCATCCAGCCCCTCGTTGTTCAGTACCAGCCGCCCGCCCATGATGTCCACATAGCCTACGGGGAAGATGCCCTCGTCCAGCATGTCCTGCAATTCCTCGCAGACCGTCTGATAGGGAAGGGAGAGGGCCTCCGCCAGTGAGTGAATGGAGATGGTCTCCCGCGTGCCGATGAGGGCCTGATAGCGGCGGTACCGCTTGCTTTTGCGGTTCCGCTGAATGCCCGCGTACAGCAGTACCAAGCCTGCGGCGGTCAGCCCCAGGGGGAAGAGGGAAGAGGTGAACGCTTCAAACAGGCCGACGGCCAGCTCGCTGCTGAACACGCCGAGGGTAAAAGCGCCGCCGATGATGGACAAAATCGCGCCCCAAGTGGTGAGAGCCTTGCCCTTGGTGGGCGGGGGAGAGGTCTTTTTTGCCTTTTGCGGCTGCGCGGCTGCCTGTTTCGGTGCCTGCTTGAAATCCTTATCCTGCCCAATGTAGCTGTAATGGTAGGTGCCGTCGGCATTCTGCTGGCCGCTCTGCTTCTGCCCCTCCCGCTGAATGTCGTAAGGGTGGCGGCTCTGCCGGTTTTTGCGGGCGGAACCGGAGGTATAGCCCATCAGCTTGCGGAACAGCATGACCAAGCCAATCGGCCACACCGGCGTGCAGAAAAGGATAATGGTGGCAATCCAGTAGCCCCAATCGCCCCAATTATTATTATTGTCGTTCATATCAGGTCCCTCCCTGTCTCCTCCTCATCTTACCGGAAGCGCCGGGAAAAATCCATGGATTTTTCCTTTTGGTTTTCTTAAAGTTCCATGAAAGAATGGCTCAGGCTTCTAAATCAGAAATCTCATCCACCCGCCGCTGATGACGGCCGCCCTCAAATTCGGTGGAGAGAAACACGTCGACAATGCGCTCGGCCATATTGCGCCCCAGCATACCCGCGCCCATGGCAAGCATATTGGCGTTGTTGTGGCGGCGGGTCATTTCGGCGGCCAACGGGTCGGAGCAGAGCGCACAGCGAACGTCCTTCACCTTGTTGGCGGCAATGGAGATGCCGATGCCGGTGGTGCAGATGACGACGCCACGCTCGCACTCGCCGTCGGCTACCGCTTTCGCAGCCGCTGCGCCGAAAAGGGGATAGTCGCAGCTTTCCTTGGAGTAGGTGCCGCAGTCCTTTACGGTGTGGCCCTTGCCCTCCAGATAGGCCTTGATGTGCTCCTTCAGGTCAAAGCCGCCGTGGTCGCAGCCCAGAGAAATGGTCATAATATTGTCCTCCTATGTAAAAGAATTAAAGCTTGTGGAATTCCGGTTTGCGCCGCGTATAGGACGCAACGTAGCGGAAGCCACAGTCTGCCAACAGAGCGTAAGCCTCCCGTACGCCGCCAGCCACATCAGCAGCGCGGTGGGCGTCGCTGCCCACGGTGACAATTTCGCCGCCGCATTCCTTGTATAGCGCCAGCACCTCTTGCCATTCGGCCACCGTCCGCCCCCGGTAGGTGTTCACCTCAATGCCGCGGCCGTGCTCCACAGCAGTGCGCAGGATGCGCCTGAGCTGGTCATGGTAGCGCTCAAGGGTGGGGAATTGGCCGTCCCGGTTCGTATAGCGCAAGGGATAGATGATATGCCCCAGCACGTCGTAACAATCGCTGAGGGGCGCAAGCGCCTCCATTTGGCAGAAGTAATCGTCCAGCGCGGCATAGCAGGCGTCGGAGGTGGAGTAATCGGTGAAATAGTAATCGCCGCCGCCCTGCTTCACACTCCAGTTGTGGAGGGAGCCAATGATGAAATCGGCGCGAGGATGGGCGGTCAATTCAGCGGCATAGCTCGGCTCCACATGAGCGCTGCCCAGCTCCATGCCCAATTTGAGCCGGAAGCCATTGGGGGCTTGAGCGGCCACCACATCGTATTGCGCCACGGCGCTGGCCCAGTCGTGGGGCCCGCGGCGTTTGCCCTGCTCGTCCAGCAGGTCGTAGTGGTCGGTGACGCACAGCTCCTGCAAGCCGGAACGGACGGCGGCCTGCGCCATGGCGGTCAGCGGCTCCTGACTGTCCGGCGAGAGGAGGGAATGGGTGTGATAGTCAATCAGATACATAACGACCTCCGTGCGCCCATAGGACGCTCAATGGTGATATTCAGAAGGGCCAGCTAGGGAACCAGCGGAGCAGGTTGGTGGTGTACCATGCGGGGACGTAAAGCCCCACCAGCACCGGATAGAAAGCGGCGTACAGACCCACAGTGCAGCCGGTAAGACCGTAGATGGCCAGCTTGGCGCGCCTTGCCCGTTTTTCCAGCAGACCGTTCATGGCATAGGCAATGCACAGCACCAAGAACAGCATGGATGCAAAGTAATGGTAGTAGAACATGGGCCGGGAGATAAAGAGGTAGGGGACAAACTGGGAGAGATACCCTACCGTCAGGAACAGGGCCTTGCCGCAGCGTTTGCGAACGGCCTCCACAGCCGTGATGATGACCGAAAGCAGTCCGGCCCAGCACACCACCGGATTGAGGAAAGCGGCAAACGCCGACTTGACCCCCTGCGTTTCCAACAGGGACAGGTCGCGGTAGTAAAGGATAGGACGCACGTCAAACAGCCATTGATACCAGTGGGAGGCGTAAGGGTGCGGTGTGGTGACGCCGGAGTGATAGCTGAGCATGAACTTCTGATTTTCCCACAGAACAGAGAACAAGCCGGACAGGGACGTGTCGCCCTTTGCCATGGCATAGGGGAGATAAGAAGCGGCATAGATGCACGCCGGAATCACAAGGAAAAAGACGACGGAGAGCAGCAGGGTCTTCACGAGCCACGGCGCATATCGGGGCGCGCCCTGCTCCCGCGGCCAGTCCCGCCAGCGAAGGAACAGGTGGAGGAAGTACAGCGCCGCCATGCCCACCGCGCCATAGAGCACCGTCCATTTGGATGACACGCCCAGACCGAAGAACAGCCCAGATAAAAAGAGGTTCCCGGCGTTCAGGTCGGCCCGCCGCTCTTCCCGATGGCGTTTGGCAGGCGGGGCTGTCATCCAGCGGTAAAGGAAGAAGTACGCACCCAGAAGAAAGAGCACGCCGTAGGTGTCAATGGTGGCAAGGCGGGTCTGGGTCAGGTGCATAAAGTCAAAGGCAAAGAGGGCGGTTCCGCAGGCGGCCACCGCCGTCTTGCCAAAGAGGTTTTTCAGGAAAACGTACAGCATGGGCAGCATCAGCACGCCCAACAGCGTCCCCATAAAGCGCCAGCCGAAGGGGTTCATGCCGAAGGCGCGGATGCCCAAGCTGATAATGAGCTTGCCGAGAGGCGGGTGTGACACCTCATAGGGGTAGATGCCCCTGATGTGCTCATAGGCCGTGCGGGGGTGGTATATCTCGTCAAAGTAGGAGGAGTTCAGATAGGTCATCACCTGACCCTCCCCCCGAACGGCGGCGAGCACGTCCTGTTCGTCGAACAGGGGGCTGTCCGCCAAGGCGGACAGGTCGATAATAGCTCCCTCACCGTCAAGGAACGCAAGCTCGCCCAGCTCAAGCGTGTTGCGGGAAGCGTGCAGGCGGAACTGGGAGAACGCGACCGGCTCCTCCGGAGAGGCGGTCATCCACTTGAACAGGTCCTTGTAGCGCTGGGTCACCGCGTTGGAAGCGCCCTCCGGCGCAGGCTCCTCCGCGGGGTGCCAGAATACGGTGCTATTATCGTTTTCATCGGTGGTGGAGAGCAGGCGGAACCAGCTTTCCCCGTCCTCGCTGACCTCCAGCTCATAATCTCCGGTGCTCAGGCCGGGGAACCACACCACGCTGCTTGCCGTAACCGGCTCGTGGAGGGTAAACTCCACGGTGAGGGAGTCGGTAAAGACGGCATAGGACTCAGGGGCCTGACGATAGCCCAAATTCCAGAAGGCGGTGAGCGCATAGACCGCCGTGATAAGCAAAAGGGGCAGCGCGTCCCGCCTTGCCATGGGATGGCGGCGAGCATGGAAGGAAAGCCGCCTGGGAACGCCCAACTCTTTTATCCACGCCAGCGAGCCGTCCTGAATACGGGTGGCGCGCCAGTAATAGAAGAAAAAGGCGAAACAGATACCAATAAACACCACGGCAATCAGCATGGTGGGGGATAGGTAGGAAAGCAGTTCAGCCATGGCATCCTCCAGACAATAAAATAGGGAAGCGGCGAAAGGCCACTTCCCTATTTTATTGCTTTTTGCACCGTTTGTCTATGGGTAGTCACTTTTTCTTCTTGCGTTTTTCAAAGAAACTCTTTGGCTCTTTCGGCTCTGCCCCCATGGCGGCGGCAAAAGCCCGCAGGGCGTCTTTTTGCTCGGCGGTCATGTCAAGGGGCACAGCTACCTTCACAGTGATGTACTGGTCGCCCCTGCCGCGCCCGCGCACGTCGGGCACGCCTTTGCCCCGCAGGCGGAAGGTTGCCCCCGGCTGCGTGCCGTCGGGCAGCGTCCATTTTACCTTGCCGTCGATGGTGGGGATTTCCAGTTCAGCGCCCAGAGCGGCTTCCGCAAAGGAGACCTGCTTCTCGTAAAACAGGTCGTTGCCCTCCCGCTGGAAGAAAGGGTGAGGCTGAACGGTGACGCCCACCAGCAGGTCGCCGCTGGGGCCGCCGTTGCGGCCTGCCGCGCCCTGTCCCCGCAGGTTGACCACCTGTCCATCGCCGATGCCGGCGGGAATGTTGACGGTGATTTTACGGCGTTTTTTCACCGTGCCTGCGCCGGAGCACTCCTTGCAGGGCTGGTGAATGATTTTGCCGGTGCCGCGGCAGCGGTCGCAGGGAGCGGTGGTGGTAAACAGCATTGCTCCGCCGCCCCGCTGGATGCGCACCACGCCGCTGCCGTGACAGTCGGGACAGACCTCGGCGGTGGTGCCCGGCTCGCAGCCCGAGCCCTTGCAGGCGTCACAGGCCTCCGAACGGTTTAGCTCCAGCGTCTTTTCACAGCCGAAGGCGGCCTCCTCAAAGGTGACGGTGACGTTGGCCCGGAGGCTGTCGCCCCGCTGGGGGCCGTTGCGGCGCTGGCCGCCGCCCCCGCCGCCAAAGCCGCCGAAGAAGGAGCCAAACAGGTCGCCCAAGTCGCCGAAATCGGCGCCGGAGAAACCGCCAAAGCCGCCCCCAAACCCGCCGCCGGGGTTGAAGTTGGGGTCGACCCCCGCGTGGCCAAACTGGTCGTACCGCGCCCGCTTATCCTTGTCGGACAGCACCTCGTAGGCCTCGTTGACCTCCTTGAATTTGGCCTCGGCGGTCTTGTCGTCCGGGTTCATATCGGGGTGGTACTGTTTGGCCAGCTTGCGGTAGGCCTTTTTCAGCTCGTCGTCGGTGGCCGTTTTGGAAACGCCAAGCACCTCGTAAAAATCGCGTTTCTGTTCTGCCATATCGTCGTCGCAAAGCTCGCCTTGCTTCATTTCCCGCTATGCGGAAAGCTGCATGCGATACCTTTGCTCCTCCTCTCCGCCCAAACCCGCTGCGCTGGGCTTTGGGCCGGGAAAAATAAGGTAACAGGGCCGCCGCGAACGGCGGCCCTGTCGGTTTTACTGATTGTCGTCGTCCATGACCTCGTAATCAGCGTCCACCACGCCGTCGTCGGCGGGGCCGGACTGGGGGCCGCCGGTGAAGCCTGCGCCGCCCATATCGGGGCCGGGTTGCTGCGCGCCGCCCTGCTGGGCATACAGCTTCTCGCTGACGGCGTAGAAGGCCTTGGTCAGGCTCTCGGTCGCGGCCTTGATGGCCTCAAGGTCGGTACCCTTCAAGGCCTCCTTCAGCTTGTTCAATTCGCCCTCCACGTTGGATTTGTCGGCGGGGTCGATTTTATCCCCCATGTCCTCCAGCGTCTTTTCCGCCTGATAGACCATCTGGTCGGCGTTGTTGCGGACGTCCACCTCTTCCTTGCGCTTTTTGTCCTCGGCGGCGAACTGCTCCGCTTCCTTTACGGCCTTGTCGATGTCCTCCTTGGACATATTGGTGGAGGAGGTGATGGTGATGTGCTGCTCCTTCCCAGTGCCAAGGTCTTTTGCAGAGACGGACACGATG
>JAAWDI010000061.1 GCA_022793685.1 Oscillospiraceae bacterium | reverse complement strand
GGGACGCGAAAGATAAAAGGTTCAAGAGAAAAATGTTTTCAAGCAAAGTGGGTGAAATCAAAATCATGTTACAGCAATCGAGAGAGAAACGAAATTTGGGCGCGCGGGTGTTATCCGCGCTTTTGGCGTTTGTGATGGTGGTCGGCGTTCTGCCCGCTATGTCGCTTCGGGCAAATGCGGCGAGCACTGAGCTGACGCCCACGACGCGCACGCTGAACGGCGGCGATTATACCCTGAAGGGGGGCAACTACACGAATGTTGCCCTGACCACCACGGGTACGACCACCATTCGTGTGGCGGCGGGTACAACTGTACAGATTGATAACCGTACGGCGGGCGGTTCGCCTATCACAGTCAGTTCGGGCACTTTGAACCTGATTGTGGACGGCACCCTCATCGTATACGGGCAAACGGCAAAAAGCGGCATTGGCGGCATGACCGGTTATGATACCAAAGTAACCGGCGGATATGCCGGTATCGGCGTCACGTCGGGCAGGACGCTGAATTTGAGCGGAAGCGGTACGGTGCGTGCTTATGGCGGCGATGCTGGCGATGGCGGCTTTGCTGCAAGCGACACCGGAAGCAGCAACAATAATGGCGGCGGTGGCGGCGGCGCTGGTGCAGGCATCGGCGGCAACGGCGGCACAGGAGGCGCCGGGGCATCGGCAAATGTGACTAACGACGCTGTTATGGCTGGCGGCGCCGGCGGCGCGGCAGGTAATATTACCCTGCTGGGTGGTATCACTGTTTGGGCTTACGGCGGCGGCGGCGGCGCAGGTGGCAAAGATACCATCAACGATACCGGTGGCGGTGGCGGTTATCCCGCGGCCGGCATCGGCGGCGGCGGCGCTGGCGGCGGCGGCGGTATGAACGAAGCTGGCGCCGGCGGCTTTTCCGGCGGTGATGGCGAGGGAGGTAATACCGGCGGACAGAATGGTTCCGGCGGCGTTGGAAACACGGGCTTATACGGTGCTGGCGGCGGCGGATATTTTGCCAAAGGTACAGTTAGCGCCGAAAGCACAACCAACGGCAACGGTTCACGCACCGGCGGCGTAATTGGCGGTGCCGGTGCCATCAGAATCTACCCATCAAGCCATGCTTATCATCCGGGCGCGCAGCACGCCGGCAACGGCGGCGCGGGCGGCGCGGGCGGTACGGTTACCATCTCCTGTCTGCCCGGACGCATTCATGCCTATAACGGCAGTTATATCACCACGGAGGCAGGTACTGCCAATATTGGTACAGACGGTGTGCTGACAACTCAGACACCCATTTACGCACAGCTGGGTTACAGTGTGGCCGCTCTCCGCAGTGCCAATGTGACGAAAGCAACGTGGAACAATGCCAGCAAAGCTTATACATTCACGGGCGGTAATCCGTCCAACACAGCGGTGGGCAAGCTGGCCTATGGTCTGGGCATCGGTTCCGGTGCCGGCTACACGGAAACCAGCAATGGTACTTACAAAGAGGACTTTCAGGCGGCTGACATTGGGACGGGCAACAAGACCCTGACCGCAAACCCCTACGCCAAGGCTTACCGGGTGTACGGCACGACTACGGGATACAGCGTAACGGTAAACGGTGGCCCTGTTTATGCTCTGTTTGACGGCGTAAGCATCAACCGCCTTGGAACAATAGGCGCCAGCCCAGTGCAGGTAAGCAGCGGCGGCAACCTGATTACCGAAATACGGGGTAATAACTATCTCACTGCTGGACCGGCAGGCAACGGCGCAGACAACACCAGTGGCCCGTCACAAGGCGGCGTCGGTGGCGGCGCAGGTGTTGCGGTGCCGACAGGAGCGTCCTTCTCGGTGGAAGGCAGTGGACGGCTGTATGCTTACGGCGGTGACGCCGGTGATGGCGGCAACGCCATAAAGCCGGTATATGGCGGCGGCGGCGGCGGCGGCGCCGGTGCGGGTATCGGCGGCATTGGCGGCGCTGGTTGTACCGTTATCAAGGATATCAACGGTGATGCGGAAGACAGAACTGACAAGGATATGATAAAGCCGTGGGTCGTCTATACAACGCCTGCGGCCGGCGGTGCTGGCACCATCACAATCAACGCATGGGTGCAATCCATCGGCGGCGGCGGCGGCAGCGGCGGCGGCAGCGAGAATAATCCGGGCGGCGGCGGCGGCGGTTATCCTGCGGCCGGCATCGGCGGCGGCGGCGCTGGCGGCGGCGCAGGCGACCACTGTTTGGGCGGCGGCGGCTTTTCCGGTGCTTCGGCTCGCATGGGTAAGCAGGGAGGCATAAACGGCAATCCCGGCATCAGTACAGATGCCGCAAATGGCGGCGGATATTTTGCAGCAGCGGCAGAATCTGCCCTCGGAAGAGCCGGCGCCATATACGGCGGCGGCGGAAAATGGGATGGAGCGCAGCGGGGCCAGTTTGGTATCGGCGCTTCTGACGGCGGTGCAGGCGGTGCGGGTGGTACCATTATCGTTTTGGACCGTACGCAGGTCAGAGCGCAGAATGGTTCCAAAATCACCACCAGCACCAGTGCGGCTCAGGGTCATACCAGTGCCAACGCAACAGTGATTCGTGTCCAGCCCAATCAGGGCTATGGCGCGGGCGCAGGCTTTACTGAAACAAGGGGCAATATCACCTTTATGGGCTCCCCCGGCGCGCCGACCGACGTGGGTGCGGTGCTGGCGGGCAGCTATGGTGAGAAGGTAAAGGTTACATGGACGCCGCCCACGGAAGACGGCGGCAGTGCCATCACGGGCTATACCCTCGTGAGCGAGGGGCTGGGCATCAATATCACATTGACACTTGCCCAGTGCACTGCTTCGGGCGGAACACTGAGCTATGAAGTGGATGGCCTGCCGGCGAACACGACGGGTTCGTTCCATGTGTATGCCAACAACATTAAGGGTTCGGGCGATTCGAGCGCAGAGAGCAACAGCGTGACGACGAAGGGCACGCCGCTGGAAACTCGAAATGTGGAAACTGTTAATGTGACCACAGGCGCAGACGCCATAGTGCGTGTTCTGTGGAACGCTCCGGACATGAGTTATAACAAAAATTCGATTAGCAAGTACCACATCACCTTTACCCCTATCGGCATTGCGAATTCTTTGACTGCGGAGGAATTTGACTGCCAGATTGTGGAGGGAACAGAGCAAAGCGGAAGTCCGCAGTATAAACCCTCTACGGCTCCTGTCAAGACAGTGACAGTAGCGACGGCGGATCTGCCCAATACTGGAGATAAGTATTACACCAATGTTACGGGTCTGGAACGGGGCACGGTATATCATGTTACAGTCAAGGCGGAGAACGGCGCGGGCATTGCGTTGAGCGGCGGTTCGGCCATGGCGGAAACCTATTCCGGGGCTATGGCGCCTGAGGTGACGGTAGAGCGCAGGGATGAGACGGCGAACGACCTGACGGTGACGTGGACGGAGCCGGAGAACGCGCGGACAGAGGGACTGATTCCGGCGCTGAGCGGCTATACGGTGACGCGGACGGCGGAGGATGAGAACAAGAACGCCGTGGCTTCTGAGACGTACAAGTGGACGTTCACGACGAACGATTCCCGTCTTGAGATTCGGGTGGTGGACGGCGTGAGGACGTTCACGTTCACGGACAACACCCTTGGAAGCGGGGAGCTGAACGGCCGGACGTACACCTATACGGTGACGGGCGACAACCTGACAGGCGCAGGCGACGAGGGCGCAGGCGGATACAGCTACGGGCCCATTGCGCCGACGGGGGTGCAGCGGAAGCCGAACACGACGCTGACCGGCTCGTTGACGGTGCAGTGGACGGCTCCTGTGGAGAACGGGAATGACCCTGTGACGGAATATCACATCTACCGTGACGGCGAGCAGGTGGGCAGCGTGCCCGCCGGAACGCTGGTCTATAAGGACGAGACGGTAGAGAAGGGCGTGACCTACAAATATACCGTGGTGGCCGTAAACGGCGACGGCGAGGGCCTGTTCAGCACGCCGGAACTGGCGCTGCGGGCCAACGGCGTGCCGGAACAGCCGACGACGATGACGGCGGTGGCCACAGGCGCGACGTCCGCGACGGTAACGTGGAGCGCGCCGGTTGAGCAGAATGCGAACACCAAGCTGCCGGGCACGGGCGGCTACCAGCCGGACGGCACGACAGCGCTGACGGTGCTGCGGTATCAGGTGAAGTGGGAGAACCAGAGCAACGGGAACGTTGGAAGCATCGAGCTTCCTGTGGCGTTCTCGGGCGGCTATTATGTTCCCGCGGACAGCAGCGGCGCTCCGGTGGAGATGGTAGAGAATAAGTATACCCTCTGCCTGAACCCGACGGCTGCGGACAGCCAGAAGCAGTATTTCACCTTTGATCCCAGCAACGGGCAATATACCTATACGGTGCGAAATCTGGCGCAGGGCAGCGGCTATGAGCTGTCTGTGGCGGCCATCAATGAGGTGGGAACGGGCGTAGTGCAGACGCGGCCGGCCACCACATGGAATACGCCGGGGCGTCCGGGCGAGCTGAAGATTGCCACCAATTCCTCGGACGGCCAGCTGACGGCGACGTGGACGGCGAGCACGCCGAACGGCACGGCGGTGACGCAGTATGCGGTGACGGTGTACGCCCAGGACGACTATCTGGCCAACGGCGACGAGGCCACGCGTGTGGACTGGGGCACGGTACCCGCCAGCGGTGAGCTGAAGTACACGACGACGAAGCTGCCCAGCGACGGCGGGCGGAGCTATGCGGTGGTCGTGGTGCCGTACAACGAGCTTGGCCCGGGCGAGCGTGCGGTGGGCTATAACACCTCGGTCAGCGTACCGGGCGCGCCCAAGACGGTGAGCGCCACGCCTTACGCGCAGGACCGGAGCGCGTGGATTACGGCCAAATGGGACGACGTGGAGCACAACGGCGGCAGCGAAATCACCCGTTATGAGGTGCAGGTCTACCGCTATACGGTGCTGGGCGACCCGAGCGGCGGCGAGACGCTTCTGACCTACGGCACGCCGCAGGTCACGGTGGTGAATCCCGCCACAGGCGAGACGGTATTGACTTACAGCAGCGGCGTGACCGTGACCTACCCGAGAGGCCAGCGCGACGGCCGGACGGCCACGATTGAAGGTCTTGAGGGGTGGCAGGATTACCGCATCAGCGTGCGGGCCTATAACGCGGCCAACGACCAGCTTTACAACGATGAGGCGACGGCCACCATACCGGGCGCGGTGCGCTCTATTGTGGTGCGCACGCCGAGCGCGCCCACGGCGGTGCAGGGCCTGAAGGTCTCCGCCACCGGCGGCAAGGGCGAGCTGGAGGTCAACTGGCGCGCGCCGCTGGAAAACGGCGGCGCGGACATCACCTGGTATTACCTGGAGCTGTATGAAGGCGAGTGGAACGAGGAGCAGATTGAGGCGGGACACGCCAAGGACAGTCTGATAACCAGCGCCACCGACCGGGTACAGGTGAGCGGGAATACCCTGACCTATACCTTCAAAGGACTTGTGAACGGAACGGCGCTGGTGAACGGCGTAACGTATACGGTTCGGGTGCTGCCGCGCAACAGCGTGGGCGTGGGGAACGGAGCGACTGCTTCCGGCGCGCCTGCCCAGGGTGCGGATGCGCCCACCCATCCTACGGTGCATCTGCTGGACGGCACAAGCCTGGAGTTCACCTGGACGAACCCGGTGAAGACGGACGATGAAGCAACGGACGGCTTCCGCGGCGGCACGCTGAAGGGCTATCAGGTGACCCTGACGGACGGGAACGGCGCGGTGCTCTACACCATGACGACGGACGCCCAGGGCAACGTTACCGCAACGGAAGCAAGCGTGACGGGCGTTGCAATGAAGCTGACGGCGCCGGCCCAGGCCAGCGGCGGCCAGGTGACGGTGAAGGTGACCGGGCTCACCATGGGCGGGCAGTACCGCCTGCGCGCCAACATCACGACGGTGGAACTGGAGGTTCCCGGCGCGCCCAGTGAAAACGTGCCCTTCCGCATGTGGACGAAGCCCGGCGCGCCCAGCGCCATCAAGGTGGTGCCTACGGTGACGGACCAGGGTCTGAAGGTTCAGTGGAGCTATCCGTATAACGATGGCGACAGCGACAACGACCCCGCCACCAACGGCACGACCAATCCGGACATCAACACCGGCGTAACGGCTTACCGCCTGTATTGGCGGCACAAGGGCACGGCGACTTGGAATTTGGTGCAGTGGGGCGAAAACCTTGACGCGCTTCTGTCCAACACCGCGGGCATTGAAACGGCGGAAGCGGACGTAACCGTTCAGGCCGCGCACGCAGTTGACAGCGGCGAAAAGGACGGCGTGTTCTTCATCCATCTGAATGGTCTGGTGGACGGCGACACCTATGAGTTCAAGGTGATTGCCATGAACAGCGCGGGCTGGGGCGAGGCTGACCGGGTCTACACGGCAAATCCGTGCAGCGTGCCTACCAACGCCGAGATTGGCGAGGTACTGACGGGCGACCGCTCTGCGACCATCACATCGATTTCCGGCCACTATGCCGACGGCGAAACGGTCGAGGTGGACGGCAAAATGGTGCTGGGCAACGGCGGCTCGCCGGTGACCGGCTACCGGATTTACGCAGTCCCCGCGGTCAAGAACAGCGAAGGCAAGTGGGCGCCGGGCGGCGAGTGGGTTTATAAGGCCACGACGACTGCCGGCGAGACGGAAAACGTGCGCGTGCCCGATTTGGAGAACGGCACGGATTATCTCATCAAGGTGTGCGCCATCAACGCGGCGTGCACGGACGAGGCAGAGAATGTGAAGCGGGAAGGCTCCAACTGGGAGTATGTCCGCGTGGGCATGCCCCTGCGGCCTGAGAACCTGAAAGCAGACCTGGGCATTGCAAACTCCGCCATTGTGACCTATGACGCGGCGGAGGGCCACGGCAGCCCGATTCTCTACTACAAGGCGTATGTGGCCCAGCTGAGCGGCCCGAACGCGGAGGAGCCGGACGAGTCGGCATACAGCGTTTATACCCTGCAGCTTGTGAACGGCATGCTGGTGGATACGGAGGAACCGATTCAGTTTACCGGACAGGTGGCCACGGTGTACGGCGCCACCATGGGCGACACGGTTTCCATCCGGTTCACTGCGGTGAACGCTGTGGGCGAAAGCCCCATGAGCGAGGCGGTTCGCGTGACCGTGGGCGCGCCGAGTATCCCCAATATCCGCGTGCTTGACAAGGCGAAGGACTCCGTCCATATCGAGTGGACGGCGGCCAACGGCAACGGCGCGCGCATGATGGGCTACTATGTGTATCTGCGCAACAGCGAGACGGGGAAGGAGTACTGCTACCGGACAGGCGCCACGCAGCTTGCGCTGGATATCACGGAGGATACGGCGGCAATAGGCGAGAAGGCCCCGCTGGAGAAGGGCATCAAGTATATGGTGCAGGTGAGCGCCGAGAACCTGGCGGGCGAAGGCCCCCGTTCTGAGGCGTGGAGCTTCATCTTCGGCGTACCCCAGCCGCCCACCATCAACGAGGTGGCCTTCGGCGAAGGCAAGCTGGACGTGACCTTTACGCCCCCGGAGGATACGGGCGGCGTGCTGGACGACGGCAGTCCGGAGCCTCTGACCGGCTTCGCGGTGTACGCCAACGGCGTGCTGCGCGAGCTGATTACCACGGACTATGAGCTGAACGATACAGAAGGCACAGGCGCGTACGCGGGCCTCTTGTGGAAGTATGTGGCGGCCAATGAGGATGGGACTTACACCGTTCCGGTGGGGAACCTGGCCAACGGCAGCACATACAGCATCCGTGTGTCGGCCATCAACCGGTGGGGCGAGGGCGACCAGTCCGACGCGGTCTCCGAGACGCCGGCCACCAGCGCGGGCGCGCCGACCAACGTGCTGGCGGTTGCCACCTCCGACACCACAGCGGAGCTGAGCTGGCGTGCGCCGGCCTACAACGGCGGCAGCGACATCGTCGGCTATGTGGTCACGGTTTGTGACGCAGGCGGCAACGCCATCATGGACACGGCGGCGCAGGTCGAGGTGAGCGGCACGACGGCCAAGGTGACGGGCCTGACAAGCGGCGCGACGTACCGCTTCAAGATTCAGGCGCAGACCAAGGCCAGCGCGCTGGGCGCGGCGAGCACCACCAATGCGGTGACGACGTTTACCCTGCCCGGCATGCCCAACATCACCAGCTGGGAAAGCAAGGCGGACAGCAACGGACGCTATAACCTGACCGTCACCTGGGCGGCCCCGTCCAATACGGGCGGCACGGAGCTTCTGGGCTATAACGTGTACCGCGGCAAGGTGAAGGTGACCGCCACCCTGCTGAATCCGGAGACCCATACCTATACCATCAGCGGCCTGAGCTACGGCGCGTCCTACGACATCAGCGTGGGCGCGGTGAACAGCGTGGGCGAGACGAAGACAGACCCGGCGCTGACCACCCGCGTGGGTCAGCTCCCGGCGCCGACGATTACCAGCATCACGACCCAGACGACGGGCGTTCAGGGTCTTGAGGCGGACCTGACCGTGCGGTTCCAGCCGGTGGAAGGCGCTGTGACGGGTTATTACCTGTTTGACCTGGGCGACGTGAAACAGTTCCCGACCCTGGCAAAGGCGGATGACCCGACCACGCCGGACGTGGAAAAGATTATGAGCCTGACGGCCAGCGAGCTGAACACCCTGCTGGCGCGTTCCGTGCAGTACCACCAGCAGATGGGCGAGACGACCGACCTGACGTCGGGCGAGCTGACCATCGCGTATCAGGAAGTGGGCAAGACCTGCTATCTGGTGCTGACGGCATACTCCACGGCAGGCGGCGTGGGCGTACCCACGGCGGTGCATCCCGTGACCATCGGCGCGCCTGACGCTCCCAGCCTGACGGCAGAGGCAGGCTACTGCAAAATCACGGCAGCTTGGGAAGCGCCTGCAAATCTGAACCTGAGCGGCGCAGAGCTGAAGGGCTATCAGTTCTATCTGGACGGCGCCGCGCTGGGCGCTCTGGTCACGGCAGACGAGCTGAGCGGTCTGGCGTCCGGCAAGGGCTATGTGAAGGAACTGTCTGTTCCCAGCGGCCTGCGGGGCAAGACGAGCGAGCTGACGGTGGCGGCTGTCACAAGCAAGACGGCGGAGAGCGGCGGAACCGAGACGCTGACCGGACGTCCCTCCGAGGGCGTGGAGGTCTGCCCGTGGGATTTGCCCACTACGCCGGAGAGCTATGAGCCTGTTCCGGGCAACGCCAGCTTTACCATCCGGTTTAAGAAGGCGGACGGCCGGGGCCTGCCCATCGAAGGCTACCGCATCTACTGGGACGGCATGGCCAGAGCGGACGGCAGCATCCAGTGGAAGGACAACGGCGACGGAACCGTCACCGCCACAGTAACGGGCGTTGAGAACGGCTATAAGAGCTATGACGACGAGGGCAAGGGCGTCGGCTACCCCGTGTATGTGGAAGCGTACACCGTGGAGGAGAACGGCACAGAGCGCAAGAGCGTGCCCGACATGGAGTACACCTGGTATGTGGCCACCGGCATTCCGGCCGCGCCGGTCATCACGGCGGTGGACGCGGACACCGGCAGTATTAACGTGAGCTGGGAGAACAGCGCGGTGAGCAGCACAATCACCCAGTACACCGTCTATCTGACCGACGTTCTCACCGGACGGACGGAAAGCTATACCACCACGGACGAGACGTTCCGAATCACCAGCTTCAACGGGGAGGCCCTGGCGTCCAACCGGGTCTATCTGGTTGAGGTGACGGCCACCAGCACCATCGGCGAGAGCGCGCGGAGCGAGAGCGTGTCGGTGCGGCTGGGCGCGCCGAAGGCGCCCGGCAACGTGAATGCGATTTCGGGCAACGGCAGCGTTCTGGTGACGTGGAGCGCGCCCAACGCGGTCACGGGAAGCATCATCAAGTACCACATCTATGTGGTGGGCGAGGATGGCACGACCCTGACCCGCGAGGTGGACCGCAACACGACGGCCTTTACGGTGGACGGCCTGGAGAACGGTGTTAAGTATTCCATCCAGGTGACGGCGGAGAACAGTGTGGGCGAAGGCGTGCGGTCGAAGGCCGTCACCGTGGTTCCCGGCACTGCGCCCGGCGCGCCGGCAAGCGCGGAGGCGGTAGCCTCCAACGATACGGCGGTGAAGGTGACATGGACAAAGCCGACAGACGACGGCGGACTGCCTGTCAACTATTACACCGTACGCGGCGGCGGACGGACTGTGGCTGTTTCGGCCGGCGATTTCCCCGCGGACGCGGAGGAATTCACGGCGGAGGTCACCGGCCTGACGGCGGGCATGACCTATACCTTTACGGTGACGGCCACCAACACGGCAGGCACCAGCGAGCCGTGCGAGACGAACGCTGTCACGACCCACACGGTTCCCACGGCGCCCATGTGGGAAGAGGTGTATTCCGAGGACGGCGACATCGTCGTCATGTGGAAGGCGCCCGCCAGCGCAGGCGGAGCGGAGGCCAACATCGAGAGCTATACCCTGTACGTCAGAAGCTACACGGGCGAGCTGCTGTACACCATCGGCGGCATCCAGTCTGACGCCAGCAACACGGACGGCAACGGCGTGATTACGTACGTCATTGACGGCGACAGCAAGGGCGAAACCCCGCTGGAGCTGTACACCAAGTACCGTGTGTCGGTAGCGGCCAAGAACGACAGCGTGGATACGATGGGTCCTGAAAATGACCGGTTCGTCGTTACGATTATCGGCGCATTGGCGGCAAGCAAGCCGGGCAACCCGATTGAGCTGACGGCGGCGGCCGGCGACCAGCAGGTCATCCTGAACTGGAAGGCTCCGGTGCGCGACGGCGGCGGAGTGGACGCTTACTACATCTATTACAAGGTGAAGGATGGAGAAGCGGCCCGGCAGAGCGAGCCTCAGAAGATTCGTGTGGATGGCTCCCGGCTGACGGAGACCATTACGAGCCTCGTCAACGGCACGACCTATGAGTTCTATGTGACGGCCAGTAACGCCCAGGGCGAAAGCGGGCCCAGCCTGACGCAGGAGGCCCAGCCGATTCGGCTGAGCGCGCCCGGCGCGGTGAAGAACCTGCGGTACTTCAACACAGTGACAGGCCAGACCAAGATTCTGTGGGACGCTCCCGTTACGGGCGACGCGCCGCAGAAGTACAAGGTGAAGGTGACCAACCTGGGCACGGGAGCGGAACTGCTGTCTGATGAAGTGGCAGGGACGACGCTGCAACTGAGCAACCTGAATCCCAGCCTGCAGTACAAGGTTGAAGTGATTGCCAGCAATACGGGCGGCGATTCTCCGGTGGAGACAATCACGGTCATGAGCGTCCTCAACGTGGACACGGACGGAACGCTGACCGACTTTGACCGCAACCATGTGGGCAACCTGGACGCCGACTTTGACGGTGTGGCAGACCCTGTGGACCAGGTGACTGCGCCCAGCGAGCCGACCGACCTGAGCAGCCAGATAAACGGCGCTGAGTCCATCACCCTGACATGGACTGCGCCGAAGAACACCGGCGGCGCGGGGGTCGAGCTGAGCGGGTACCGCATCTATGTCAACGGGACGTATAAGGAGATTGCCGCTTACGGCGAGGACGGCCAGCCGGTGACCAGCTACACCTACACCGGCGAGGGCGAAAACGGCCTGACGGCGGGCAGCGTCTACACCTTCCAGGTGTCGGCGATGAACGACGAGGCGGGCGAGGGCGCCAGAAGCACAACGCTTCAGGTGTATGTCCAGGCCAGCGATGCGCCGGCCAACGTGACGGCCACGGCTGAGGGTTATACCACCCTGCACCTGACGTGGAGCAGGCCGCAGACCCCGTCCAAGATTACCGGCTATTACCTGCAGCTCAACGGCAGAGACGACAGCGAGGCCATCCCGTTCCCGGATGTGACGGACGTGAATGCGCTGGAGGAGTTGGAATACAGTGCAAGCATCCTGACGCCGGACAGCGAGACCGTTGTGCGTGTGTTTGCCAAGTTTGAAAACGGCCGCAGCGGCCAGTACAGCGAGGCCAAGGTGGTCTCTACGGCGGTGGAAACGCCTGACGCGCCGGTCATCCAAGAGGTTACGGCGACGGCGGACGCAGCGGCCGGTGAGGATACCATCGTGGTGAGTTGGGACGCAGTGGAGCACGCGACCGGCTACAAGGTGCATGTGTCTGTCAGCGGCGGCGCAGGACAAGATGTGACGGTGGGAGCAGACGAATTGACAGCGGAGCTGAAGTTTGCCAGCGCCCCCGGCATCTACACGGCGTACGTCATCGCGGTGAACGCGCCGACCGGGCTGGACATTGTGAAGGAAAGCGCCCGCAGCGCGGCGAAGTCCGCTTCGACAACGCCGGTCAGCGAGTACGCGCCGGAGCAGGTGGAGAACCTGACCGCAACGCCGGACCGCGGCAGCAAGACTGTGGCGCTGACATGGGACGCGGCACAGGTTCCGGAGATTGCCAGCGGCGATGACTTCAGCGTGAAGTATATCGTGTACGGCGGAACGGCGAAAACCGGCCTTCAGGCGCTCATGGTGACCGAGGACGTCACCGCGACGGTGGACGTGGAGCTGAATCAGGACTACGCCTTCCAGGTCGTGGCAATCACGATATACAGCGGAAGCGATACGCTTGCAAGCGAGGTTGCGCCAGAGGAAATCGTCGTGGGCGAGGAGTCCGTGACCGGCTATCTGGGTCGGCGCTCCGAGGTGGCGGAGGCCACCACCAGAAGCACCGTTCCCGTACCGGGCGCGCCCACCAGCCTGAGCGGCAGCTACAACAGCGCGACGGGCGAGGTGACCCTGACCTGGAGAGCGCCGGACTATGAAGGCGCAATTACCGGCTACCAGGTGTACGGCTATGACGAGGCCGGCGCACTGTCCGCCATCGGCGGGCTGGTGACAGACGGCACGTCCTGCACCTTCCCGCTCTCTGCGGTGGGGGGCAAGACCGATTATCTGTTCCAGGTGTCTGCGGTTGTGGTGGACAACAGCAGCGGCGAGGCGGAGCGCATCGAAGGCGGCCGGAGCACGGCGGTGACGGTGAGCACCAAGGCGCCCCCGGCAGCCCCCGACGCGCCGGTCATCACCCGCTATGTGTTCAGCTTTGAGAAGGTTCAGACGGGTGTAGGCGCGGACGACAAGCCCATCTATATCGATAAGGGCATTATCAAGCTGTATTGGAAGGCGCCGGAAGATACAAGCAAGCCCGCGAATCAGAACATTACCGCTTACACCGTCCTGCTTGAGAACAAGGAGATGACGGGTGCGGTGGAGTACGACGAGGAAACGGGCGAGTACTTCTACACCTTCGACTGCAACGCGGACAACATCTTCCAGGGCGAGGTGTACACCGTGGCGGTGCGCGCCACCGCTGTGGTGGACGGCGTGACGCTGAACTCCGGCCTGCAGGAGAAGACCTATAAGATTGCCTACGGCAACAACCACGATACCGACGGCGACGGCGAGGCGGACTCCAACTTCGACACCGACGGCGACGGCGTGGTCGAGGATGTGGCTGTGACCGTGAAGCTGAAGGTTAAGGTGGAAACGGATGTAGAAACGCCAGCAGAACTTGCATTTACGTTGACGGACGGAAGCGATAAAGAGATTGCTGTTGTTGCGGAGAACGCAGAGGATGGCAGTGTCATTATCAGCGTGAAAGTAGACGCAGGAATTACTGACTCTGGCACTTATAAGTTGGTGGTTTCCAAATCTGGGTTTACAAGCCATACCATTACTGACATTCCGTTGAGCGCTACCACGGCACAACTCGAATTGGGAGTAGTAAAGCTCTCGATTGGCGATGTTGACGGGAATGGCCAAATCAATACGCGTGATTTGAACGTTATTCTCGGGGGTATGACGACTAAACCGGCAGTCATGAGTCCTGAAACAGGCGATTTGGATATGTCGGGTACGATTAACACACGTGATTTGAACTATGTTATGGGCAACTTGGGTAAGCGTGCGACGACATCGTCCTATACGCCCATTTGAGCAGGAAATGATGACAGGAGAGTGATGGTATGAAAAGAAACGTAGCGTTCAAAAAAATCATCTCACTATTTCTCTGCCTGTGCTTACTAACGCCGTCTTTGACGGCGTTAGTAAGCACGCCGGCAATGGCAGCTTCAACGAGCGACCTGCCAGATGGTTTCCATGGATACATTCTGGAGTATGGGACGATTGAAGTGAGTGGGAAAACGCTGGCAACAGTAAAGGTGAGTACCTATAACATTGGATACTCCATGTCCCACGTGTTCTACTTTAAGTACGATACAGAAAAAGTCGTTCCTGCAATGTATAGGAACGGATTTATGGCGGCAGTAAACAATCCCAATTTTGTGGTTTCGGCCAAAGTCAGCCAAAGCATGATTGATGCCGACCAAACTAACTGGGCGCTTGACAGTAATACAGATATTGTCGGTACATCCAATAGTGCATGGACGGGGAAGAATGTGATTGATGAAAAAGATTCGCTTGGTACAGGCACTTTTTCTATCTCAATCAACCAGCCCAATACTGGTGGTTCTTACGACAGCATTGCTACCCCGGCGGTAAAGCTGCCTCAAAATGAAATTATCGAATTGTGTACCATGTATTTTGCGGGTGTTCCTACAGATTCAAGCAATGTTCAAACGACGACCAGCATTCCGGAAGATTTGGACAGAACGTTCCTGGACTTTTGTTTAGATAACACGGATTACCCCTTGGGCTATGCCGCGAGCGAGACTATGACAAAAGACCATGAATTAAGCGAACCTTTATGGCTGGGTTTCCGCCCTGCCCCGGAAAAGAGCGGCAGCCTGACGGTGACCGTGAAGAACGGCGCGAGCAGCAGCACGACCATCAGCAACATGAATGTGGCGCTGACGGGCACGAGCACGGGCGGCACGGCGGTCAGCGAGACCGGCACGACGGGCAGCGACGGCACCGTGGTGTTTGAGAACGTGCCTGTGGGCAATTCCTACACGGTGACGGCGACAGGCAACGGCAGCGGCAGTGACGGCAAGACGTACAAGGCCTCTGCGAGCAGCACGGCCGCCGATGTAAACGTGACAGAAGCGGGCGGCACAGCGACCATCGGCAACGGCTTCAGCGAGGTGACGACGAGCTACACCTTCCAAGTGGGGCTGAAGAACCGGCAGGGCGGGTATCTTGACCTGACGGACGCGACCATCACTTGGGGCGGCGTGCCTGTATCAAAGGACGGCGCGGCCCGTGCGGCGGGTCCTATAAGCGTGACGGTCGCGCAGTCTGGCGTGCAGGATATGGTCATCTCCGGTCTGGAGGGGTACCAGCCTGTTACGGCCAGCATGATTCTGACGCCGGGGGCCGGTGATAACACCATCGCCAAGCTGCAGGCGGCTGACGGCAACAAAGCAGATGTGGCGGTAAGCGGCAGCGGGAGCGCAGTGGAGCTGACCGTGACGGCGCCGCAGACCGTGACGAACGTGACGCTGCCCCTCCCTGTTCCCGAGGTGGAAGAGGGGAAGAAGGCCAGCGCGGAAGAGCTTGGCAACATGAATGTCACCTTTGCTCCGGCGGCGGGTATGCCCGGAAGTGAGGACCTGCGCCAGGAAATCAGCGGCAGCATTGTGGTCAAGCCGGAGATTAAGAGCGACGGAAGCGGCGAAGTGACCGACATCACGGTGGCCGCAGGCCTGCCGGACGGCGTGTATGACATGACCATCGGCGGCGCAGGCGTGAACTCCAGCACCATCACCGTAACGGTGAAGGACGGCGTGGTGAACGTGGGCGGCAAGCCGACGGTAGACGGCGACAAGCTGACCGGCGTAGAGGGCGGCGTGACCGCGACTCCCGGCACGGGCAATACGCCGGATGAAAACGGCAACGGCTCTGTGAGCCTGCTGCCGGGCGGCGGCGATACGCTGACCGAGGGCGGCAGCGTGACCATTCCAGAGACGCCGGGCAGCAAGCCCAGCGTCAGCGGCGGCACGACCATGGACAGCGACAAGGGTCTGCTGGACAGCACGCAGCCGGGCATCAGCGACGGCCTGACCACCACGGTCATGACCGACCCGATGTATGTGGTGCGGGTGGTGGAGAAGACCACTGGCTCCACCAGCTCTCCGGAGTATGAAGCGCAGATTTTCCTGAAGAACATCACCGCTTCGGCGGGCACCTTCGGCATGTACGTCAACAAGGACCTGTTCGACTGGAGCGGCAACGTGAACGACCTGCTGACGCTGGAGGACAGCATTGTGCAGTTCTCCGACCTGAGCGGCAGCTCGAACCAGTTGGTGAACCCGCAGAAGGACGCGGATACGGCGTATCTGACCTTCAGCTGGGAGGTCAAGGAGAGCGGCGACAGCATCAACGCCAACAGCGGCGAGGTGAAGATTGCCACGGTGCAGCTGCCGCTCCAGACCAGCGCGGCGGCCAACATCAAGGACAACCTGACCCTCGGCTCCGTGCAGGTGCAGCCGTACATTGAGACGGCCAACAACGACGTCATCAAGGGCGCCTACACCGGCGACAACGCGGCGGACTATAACGCGGCTATCGCGACCTGGTGGCGCACCGTGGACAACACGGACACCAACGCCCTGCACAAGCCGTTGGACGCCAGTAAGGCCACCCGCGGCGGCTTCTATCAGGCCAGCGGTATCGATGTGACGGGCGGCGGCATGAGCCACTCCTACGACATGCGCACCCAGATTATCATGCCGGAGGACGTGACCAAGCTGCGTGTGGACATGATTGTGGTGGACGGCAACGGCACGCCGATTTCCGGTGCGGAAATCAAGCTGTACGACGCGAACACCATTGTTGACAACGGCATGGTGACAGGCGACGTAGAGCTGACGGTAGAGCCCATCGCGAGCTTCACCACCCTGAGCAACGGCCGCGCTTACTTTGCGGTGAATGAGAACGGCGGCAAGTATTACTATTCCGTGACCCATACCGGCGGCAGCTACTGGGCATACCCCAACGGTACTTACAACACGGAAGAGGACGGCTTCCTGCTGGACCAGTTCCAGATTGACCCCAACGGCGGCAGCGGCAAGGTGACCACCCTGACCGAGCTGTTCCCGGACGCCGACCAGAAGACCACGGAAGTGCGCAACGACCAAATCTATGTGGTGATGAACGCCAAGAGCTACCACAAGGCGAGCCTTGAGGTGAAGGACAACAACACCCTCACCGGCACGGCCAGCACCAAGAAGGCGACCCTGAGCGGCGCGCCCAAGCTCTATGACGGCATGGACTACACCTTCACCATCACGCCGGGCGCAGGCTACCAGTGGGCAACCGGCAAGACCATGGACGACGTGGCGGCCGCGCTGGGTCTCTACCTCTATGGAACGGACGCGACCAAGACCACTGCGGAGAACGATATGTATCAGGCCGGTACGCCGGACACCATCACTGCCGGTACGCCCAACGTCACCTGGGACGCCACCGCCAAGGTCTTCACCTTGTCCGGCAGCCAAGTGAACGAGCAGCCTGTGGGCAGCGTGAGCTTCGGCGACGGCGTGGAGATTCCCGCGTGGTATGACGCCATGCGCGGCGGCAACCTGATTATCGTGCTGCCTGACGAGCTGCTGGCACCGGCGGATTACAGCATCACCGTCAAGTCGGACAGCAACATGAGCACCACGGTCAGCGAGCCTGAGCCCAACCGTACAGAGGGCAACAGTGAATGGACGGTTAACAGCGGTACTGCGACGAGCACGCTGCCTGCCGGCCCCCACACCGGCCCCGCCACCATTGTGGAGGAGCTGAGCAACGGCCGTACCGATTCTGCAGACTACACCTTTAAGCCGGACGACGGCTATGTCATCGACAAGGTGCTGGTGAACGGCAGCGAGCTGACCCTGACGGAAGCCCAGAAGAACGACCCTGACGGCTTTAAGTACGGCTTCCAGAATGTGACGGGCGACGAGTCCATCGTGGTTACGGTGGCGAAGAAGAATGACGACCCGGAGAAGCCTCCTGTTTCCCAGTCCGACCCGACTGTCACGGTCACCCTGGGCGACTTCGGTAAGGGCAAGTTCGACCAGAACAGCACCAGTCTGGGCGAGAGCTACACGGCGAACGCCGATATTACCGGCGGCCCCCATGTGTACAGCTTCACCAAGGACGGTGCGGTGGTTGTCACCGTGACCCCGGACAGCGGCTATCAGCTGGATACCGTGGTCATCACAGTGGACGAGGGTCTGGACGAGAACGGCGACCCGAAGCCCGCGACGGTGCTGAATCTGAGCGACCTGAGCTACACGGCGGACGACGACAGCGGCTTCAACACCAACGCTCTGACCTATACCTTCCCGGCTGACAAGATGGTGGCCGGCCGCGCCCACAGTGTGGTGGTGACCTTCAAGGAGGCCAAGGAGAACGCGCCCTCCATTCAGGCTATCGTGGAGAGCAGCGTGGCTTACGGTTGGGGCAGTGTGTATGTGAACGGCACAACCATTCTGCCTGTCGGTTCTACCGCCAGCTTTACCATGACCCCGCAGAACAGCAAGTGGCTGATGAAGAACGAAGCGGGCTCCGGCGCAGTGGTCGTGGAGACGCCTGACGGCGGCAGCGCGGACGTGTCTGACGACGTGACCGAGGCGTCCGGCGTTTACAGCTACACCACCGACGCCCTTCAGGGCGGCACCACCAAGGTAAAGGTCAGCTTTGCAGAGGTGGAGTACACCATTCAGGGCAAGGTCATGGTGATTTACAACGGCACAGGGAAGCCCATTGAGCGCGCGACCCTGACCTTCCAGCGGAAGCTGGAGAATGGCAAGTTCGACGACACCACCGAGGTGCGCTACACCGTTTCCAACAACCCCAGCGACCCGGCGTGCATCTACTCTCCTGTGGCGCAGGTGAGCACGGGCGGTACCGGCAGCGGCAAGGGCGAGCTGAGCTTCAACATCACCCTGCCGGCCGGCGAGTGGACGCTGACGGTGAGCAAGCCCGGCTACCTGAATTACATCATCAGTGAGTTTGTGGTGAGCGAGAACGCCAAGAATACGCTGTACTTCGGCGACGGCAAGGACGGCAGCGAGGACGCCGCCGGTACGGCCGCCGATATGAAGGCCATCATGCTGACGCCGGGCGACGCCAGCTGGGACGGCCGGGTCATCGCTGCGGACGACATCGGCTTCGTAGCGCTGGGCTGGGCGGCGCAGGCGACGAACCCGCTGACCCGCCAGATGGCCGACATCGACGAGCTGACGCTGAACATCGCCAGCCCGACCACGAACCGCTCCAGCGACTCGACCGATATGGGTTATGTCACCAGCAACCTGAACACGGGCCGCACCCGTGCGGCTTACGGCGCATTCAGCGGGAGCTGATAACGCCAAGTTTACAAGATGAAAGTGAGACAGCTCATGACCAAACGAATCATCTCGCTTTTGTCCGCGCTGCTTCTGGTATTCGCCATCTCCCCCGCCGCGTTTGCGGCGGGGGAGGAGCAGCCGGGCTATGTCCTCACTGCCCAGAGCGCAGGAGGGACTTGCACCCTGACCGTTTCGGTCAAGGGCTGCCTTGCATACAGCGGCCGACTGGCCATCAGCTTTGACCCCCAGCAGCTGACGCTGCAGGGAGAGGGGCGGAAGGCCGTCGTGACGCAGAACCGTGTGTCCACCACGCTGGACGGCGTGGCGGAGGGAGACCTGATTGACCCTGCAAAGGGCTTTGTGGGTTTCGCGTGGTATGGCGCCAGAATCGACGCCAGAGAGCAGAACGTACCCATCGCGACGGTGCGGTTCACCCAAAAGACGGACGCGCTGGACAGCGGGAGCTTCTCCCTGCGCTATGTGCCGGACGAGGGGTTCGGCTCATGGCTGAGCGCAGCGAGCCTGCAGGTGAGCGACGGGAGCCCCTATCCTTATATCAGCGCATATCTGAAAAACGGCTACAGCCCGCTGGCGGTCAGCTTTGAATATGACGGAGCGGACCGTGCGGCGGCAAACGGTCATGCAGTGACCTTGCGGTGCAGGGACCTGTTTGGGAACCCTGTGGCCGCGGAAGCGGAATGGAGCGGCCGGGTCGCGGCCGCAGACGAAAACGGAGATATTGCCCTCACGCTGCGTGAGGGAACGCACCGCGTCCGGGTGCGTGCGGAAGGCTACGGAGACCGGGAAGAGATTCTGACCGTCACCGGGGACGCTTCCGTTGACCTTACGTTCCAAACGGACGAAATGCTGGTAGAGCAGGCGGCCGGACAGCTGGCCATCGGCTTTGCAGCGGGGGACAGCGCAAACGCGGTGACGCGCACGGTGACGCTGCCTTACCTCACATCGGGCGGCGTGTCGGTAAGCTGGAAGAGCAGCCACGCCGACGTTGTGACCGACAGCGGGCTGGTGTACCAGCCGCCGGAGGGCAAGGAAGATGTAGAGGTGACTCTGACGGCCACGCTGACCCATGGCAAGGCCGTGAGGGAGAAGCAATTTAATTTGAAAGTATTGAGCAAGCGCACAAGCCATGTGCCGGGGAAAAGCTTCACCGACCTGGAGGGATACGCGTGGGCAGAGGAGGCCATTCTGCGCCTGTCTGCCGCGGGCGTCATTAAGGGTGTGAGCGCGACGCGGTTTGACCCGTCCGCTCCGATTAAGCGGGGAGACTTTATCCTGCTGGTGATGAATCTGATGGCGCCTACCGCCAAATATCAGGCGGAAGCATTTGATGACGTCCCAGAGGACAGCTATTACAGCGAGGCCATCAAAACAGCGCGTGCTCTTGACATAGTAAACGGTTCCGGCGGGAACAAATTCCTGCCGCAGACTTACATCACCCGTCAGGAGATGGCGGTAATGGTTGCGCGCGCCATGCGTGCGACCAGATATGACACCTTGCAGAACACACCGGGCGACCTGACTGTTTTTGCTGACCAAGCGCAAATCGCGTCTTGGGCGACTGAGGACATGGCGCTGATGGTGGGGAACGGACATATGAAGGGCGACGCGGGACGGATACGGCCCGCCGCCAATACGAGCCGCGCGGAGGCGGCGGTCTTTATCGACCGAATCAGAACAAAAGCACAGGGGCAGTAAGCCTCTGCGGCACAGGTACAAAAACGGCGAAAACCTTGCAGAGGAAAGGCGGGAGGGCGTGAAGAGAAAGACAAAAGGCTTGGCGGCAATCCTGCTGATGCTCGCCCTGTGCCTGACCCTGACAAGCGGCGTAAGCTGGGCGGCGGACGGCGACGGCGCCGTGAAGGAAGCGCTTCATTACTGGTATGACCTGGAGATAGACCCCGGCGACCAGCCGGCGGACAGTGCCCACACCTGGGTAAAGCTGTGGGTGCTGGCGGACGTGGACGAGAACGGAGACCACTGGCCTGCGCTGCACACGGGCAGCGTGGCGCTTGGCGTAGAGACAGGGGGCAACCTGTACGGCGACGCCGATTTCTGTTTTCTGCCGGAGACGGGCTATTCCACCACCACGTTCCAGGCGGCGGAGGATGATGCGGAGTCCGGGTTTACAGGGGGGGAGTCCTACGTGGGCTTCACCTGGTATTCGTCCTTTGGCGAGGAGCTGGAGCAGGACGCATCCGGCCGGCAGCTACTGGGGCGGTTGCAGCTTCCCTTTGGCAACAACGGCAGCCAGGGGGAGGAGCTGAAGGAGAACATCCTCATTCTCCCCTTCCGCCAGACGGTGACGGGAAGCCGCCTGGAGGGAGAGATACCGACGGCAAGCCCGGAGGTACAGGAGGAGCTGCGGGAAATCATCGTCAACACCTGGCGCAGCATTCGAGAGGACAACAAAGACCTAGGCTATTACCAGGGCTTCTATCTGAACGAGGAAGGGATGCAGAACCGGGTGGACATCGGCTGCAGGTGGCGTGCCAACCTGCTGCGGGTGGTCAGCTACGACCCGAAGGACGCCCTTCAGATTAAGCTGTACCCACGGCAGGAGGATGGAAGCTACGGGGCGGCGCCCCGCTATATCCTGACGCTGGCGGGAACGGCGGTGGGGCAGGGGCAGACGTCGGTGAGCGTTCCGTTTGCCGACAGCACCTATGCCGATACGGAGGCCGGGATGGAAATCCAGGCAAACGCTCTGCCGGAAGGGACGTACCGGCTGGAAATCGTCAAGCAGTCCCATGTGCGGGCGGTTTGCAGCGGTGTGACCGTGGCAGGGGAAGAATTGTTTCCGGAGATTGCCGGACAAAGGATTGTTCTTCCCTGCGGCGATGTGGACGGAAACGGGCACATTGGCCAGCAGGACCGGGGCGTTCTGACAGCCCGGGGCCGCTATGGACATAAGGCGGCGGAAAAGACGGCGGAAAGGCCGGAGGGGGAGCCTTACGACCTGGACGGAGACGGCCTTGTGAACCAGAAGGACCTGGCGATTCTGATAGCGGCGAGCAATTACGGGAAGAACGATTTGATTTTTACCTTTGGAGATGACGGTAAATGAGAAGAAAAAGAACAATATTGATGCTCGTGGCCGTCATGCTGCTGTGCGCCATGGCAGTGAGCGCAGTGGCTGCCAACCTGGCGGAACCGGCTGCATTGAAGAAGCTGGCGGTCATGGATATGGAAGGGCTTCCGGAGCGCCCAGAGGTGACGGCAGTGGGCAACCTGGTGACCAACGACGGGGGCAAGACCCACACCGGTTACTTTGAGCTGAGCCTGCGTGTAAGCGCTAAGGCGTTCCAGAGCGCGGGCGTTGTGCTGACCTATGACAGCACGGTGCTGCACCCCGTGGATTGGCAGAGCGCGGGCGTGCGTGTGGACTTGAGCAAACGGGACAGCTGGGACACGGCGACGGTGGCGCACACCAAGGGTGCGGACGGCCTGTCCGGCAAGCCGGCGCTCACTTATGCAGAGTACACGACGGTGGATGGGGAAGCCGTCGCCACCGGTAAGGCCTACCTCTACCTGGGCGCGGACGCGCTGGAATATACGCCGCTGGACAACGAGCTTGTGGTGACCGTGCGGTTTGAGGTGGAGAAGGGCGAGGATGGCAACCTGCTGGCCATCGATATGCCGGAGGCAGGCGTTTCCCGTCCCTCGTACACGGTAGAGCTGACGAAGGCGGCCGGTGTTCTGAACGGGTCTGTTCCCGGCGTCAGCCTGATGACCAGCGCAGGCCCCGGCGAGGACAGCAGTTCTCAGGAGCCGGTGTTTTATACCTCTGCCGACGACCCGGACTACACGGTGACCTTTGTCCGTGAGGACGGCCCCAGCATCAACAAGGGCGGCAGTGTGGTGAGCGGGGATTACGCCATCACATTCTTCGACTGGGACGGGCGTGTGATAGACGCGGTAGCGGCGCCGGAGGACGCGGCGGACGTGGTGACGTCGTGGGAGCAGCATACGGCAATTCAGGCGCGGCTTGGGAACAAGCCTGGGTATGAGTTCGACCGGTGGCTTGTGGTGTATGAGGACAACGATGGGGAGGGCCTGCACACGGCGGGCGGCACGTTTACGTCCAACGACGCGGCGCTGGCGGCCGGGAATCCGGATGTGGCGGACCTGAGCGACATCAGCGGCTATGTGAGCCCGAAGGACCCGGACTCCAAATCTGTGCTGCTTCAGGCGTGCTATAAGGCGACGGCGGACATCAATAATGGGAACCCGGACGGCGTGGCAACAGATAAGAACCACCCTGATGCGCGCTATAAGCTGGTGGAGCAGAGCTACTATCAGTACGGCAGTACGGACGGAGCGAAATCGGGTCAGTATGCGGTTCGCTGTAAGGTGCAGCGCGAGAGTGTGCTGCGGGCGGAACAGCCGGTCGTCATGGCGCTGGTATATCTGTCGTCCGGCGAATATCTGACGGAACGTGTGGATTTGGAAAATACGGACAATACGGAATTTGAGATTGTTGTGCCGAGAGGGACGGCAAGTGTGGCGTATCAGGTGCTGGATATTTCCGGGCAGACCAACTGGACGTTAAGCGTCAGCCGAAGCGAGGAGTTGCGCCCTAATCAGGCAACGATTTTGCGGGAAGGCGCATTTGCGCTGATTGTAGACGAAGCGCGTACCGGCACATTGACGACAGGCGGCAGCTCTGTCAATTTGGCGTGCTTTAAGGATTCGGGCCTGACCGGCGTGAATGCGGGAAACATGAGCGCGAAAAAGCAGGCGTTGGCGATGGCGACAGCGGCGAAAAATACCGGAAAGCCTCAAAACGAATGGGTGCCCCTGACGCGCGCGGAAGCGCAGGCAGCCATTGGGGCGTGAGGAGGGATAATGGATGAAGAAAAAGCTGTTATCCCTTGCGCTGAGCGTTGTGTTGGCGCTGAGCCTGCTTCCGGCGCAGGTGTCGTTCGCGGGCAATGCCGCGAAGCCGGTCAATGAGACCTATAACACGATGGAGGGCGCAGAATCCACAGGCTCGCTGTTCCATAACGCCTATGTGCGCAATGCGAATATTACGGCGAGCGCCCCGAACGGAACGGCGCAGCAGCTGGAGGTCGTGCTGAACACGAAAACGATTGTGGGCACTTCGCAGATATTTGCCGTTGTGATGTCTGCGGCGGATTACAAGACTCTGGTTGCAGATGTGGGCGGCCCCACGAAGGTTGAAGGCGGATTGGGCAATACCACCTACCACTCGCTGAAGGTTGCAGATAAAAGCCGCTATGCCATGGGCCGTGCGGACGCAACGGACACCGCGGATAACCAGAAGTGGGCGATTCGCCTGATAACGCCCGATTCAAAGAACGATTTTGATACCACGGTGGGCACGACGTCCATGGGCTATAAGGCGATGCCGAAGGCTGGGGTCGGCTCCTCCGGCGGAAGTCACGATTACTATGATGAGTACGTCCTGATTGTCTTTGGACAGGGACAGTATCAGACAAACGAGCAGTATTACATCAGCCGCTTTTATTTGGATTCGGACGGTTATGTGCGTACGCCGTCGTATATGCTCCGGTATAACGGCAACGTCAACAGCACCATCACGGCCAACACATACGACGGCACATACAGCGCGGCAGGAGTGCCGGGCGTCCAAATCAAGCGCGGCAGTTTTAATACGGACGACCTGACCGCCCACGGGCAGCCGGGGGACGCCAAACTGAGCGGCGACACGCCGACCAGAGTCGGCTACATTTTCCAGGGCTGGACAGACCAGAAGGATTTTCGGTTTTTGAAGCCTGATGAAGACGCCGGAACAACCGTACAGGCTGCGGGCGGAAGGTTCTGGGAGAAGGGCGCGACCTATACGCAGCCGGACGCGCTGTATGAGGTATATGACCTGTACGCGGTATGGAAGCAGGCGCCCGTGGCGTTCAACAAGACCAGTGCGGCTGATGTGACGCTGGACGGGCAGACGGTACAGGCGATTCACTACACTACAAAGACGCCGCAGGTCGGCGTGGCCTTTGACACCGGCAATATTACGCTGGGGGCGCCGAACAGCGCAAATGCTGAGCCTCAGGGCTGGAAGTATTTCAAGGTCGAGGTCTATGAGCGCGACCCTGAGACCGGCGCGGACGTCAAGGTGGGCGCGACCAATTATGGGAGCGCGAGCAGCAATGCCAACAACCGCGTGGCGACCACAAAGTATGGCTTGACGATTTCTCCAGTGGTTACCGGCAATAAGCATTACCAGTGGAAGATTTCCGGCACTCCGACCGACCACAGTAACGGGAAGCAGGTCTATCTGAAAATCAGCGTCATGGACGGCGCGAATAAGACAGAGGACGCCATTGTTTACTGGTTCGACGAGGTGAAGAAGGGCGCGCAGCCCATCCCGACGCTGGACGACAACACAGGCCTGCAGAGCCGTGTGGTGACGTCCGAGGGAGACGGCGGCGGGGAGGTCAAGGACGGCCAGATTTACGGCTTCTATTCCACCGGCCCGAAGAAGGGCGAGGATACCGGGTATCAGGACGCCATAAAAGGGACGGCAACCAACATGGGCACGGGTACCATGACCCAGTACTACCTGAGCAAGGGTATGGTATTCGAGTACCGCCCGGTCAAAGTGGGGACGCAGGAGGTCACATGGGCCGACGGGGATTCGGACAAGACCACCACAGAGGGTTACGCGGATATGCCCAACGGCGGTTGGCGTGAGATGCCGTTCCCCAGCGCACGCTATAATCCGGCCGACCTGACAAAGATACAGGCGGCGGGAGAAAAGAACGGCAAGACCTTGATGTATTCCACGCTGGCGAATGGAAGTGCCAACACAAAAGCGGTCGTGACCGACAAAACCAACGATACGGCGGTGGCCGCATCGGAGGCGTTCAAGACAGACGGCTGGTTGGATAGCTACGGTTGGATTGAATTTGACGAAAATGGCCTGCCCGTTATCCACGGTCTGACGGAGAACGACCAGTACGAGGTGCGCTTCCGGGCAAATACCACCTATGAAGTGTCCGACGCCCGAGTTATTACCATAGGCGGCGCGGTAGCCGGCGGAGAACCGTCCGGCGGAAGCGGCCTTGCGGTGAACCTTGCGGGCGGCAAGTGGAAGGCCGGCCAAGAGACGGACGGAAAGGCATTCGAGGACGCCGCGGCGGCCCTGACGCCGGGCGGCACGCTGACCCTGCCGGAGATAGAGCCGGAACGGGACGGCGGGAGCAAGTTCCTGGGCTGGACGCTGGGCGAGCGCGACAGCGAAGGCCGCCTGATTCTGTACCGCCGCGGCACAACGGGCACAACGCCGGAGGAGCCGAAACAGGTAACGGTGACATGGACGGCGGCGGGCACGACGTTCCACACAGCGGAAAACGTGACGCTGGACGTGGGCAAGGTGCCGGAAAGCGTGTACCCGGAGGAAACGCCGGGCGACATCGACACGGAAACGGAACACAAGACCTTTGACAAGTGGGGTGAGCCAGCCGTTGGTGAGGACGGAAATATCACCATCGCGGCGGTTTACAAGGAAAAGCCGGAAATCACCTACATTTGGGTTGACCCCCTGAAGGACACGACAGATCAGGAGAACCCGGACGACAAGACGGTGGGCACGCCGTTCACGGGCTACAACCCGCCGGCGAAGGAGCAGTATCCCGCCGACCCCGTCCACGAAGGGGAAGCGCCCTTCAAGGAATGGGTGATGGGCGAGCCGACGACGCATCCTGTTTTGGGCAGTGAGCTCGGCGAGGGCAAGGCTCAGGTGGTGATAACGGCCACCTACAAGGAGAAGGTGACGTACGTCTGGGTTGACCCCCTGAAAGAAGGGGAGGACAAGACGGTACAGACGGTGGCGGACGCTTACGATGTACCGGAGCATCCCACGGAAACCCCGAACCACGGGGAGGACCATCCCTTTAAGGAATGGACGAAGGGCGAGCCGGTAACGGCGGACGGCGTGACGACCGTCACCTTTACGGCCATCTACAAGGAAAAGGTCACCTATATTTGGGTGGACCCGGAGATAAAGGGCGAGGAAGGCGCGGAGCCGCCGAGCCAGGTGGTACATACCAAGGAGACCTTCGACGAGTTGACCGAGGCAGACCACCCCGCAGCCCCCAGCCATGCAGGCATGGACTTCAAGGGCTGGGAGGTTGGCGAGCCCGTGAAGGGCGAGGATGGCACGGTCACGGTGACGATAACGGCCACCTACGGCAAGCAGGTGACGTACATCTGGGTGGACCCGAAGAAGGACGGGGAGGACAAGACGGTGAAGGGGCCGGAAGCGGCGTTTGAGAAACCGGAGGACCCGGAGGCGCCGGTGCATGAGGGCTGGACGTTTACGGGCTGGACGGCGGGCGAGCCGGAGACGGACGAAGAGACGGGCGTGACCACCGTGACCATAACGGCGGCATATGAGCTGGAGAAGTGGACGTACCGCGACACCCTGCCGGCCATTGACAAATTCCCCGCCTCCCTCGCCGCCGTCTGGGACGGCGGCAGCGGCGGCGGAGGCTTGGCCGTGAATCTTGCGGGCGGGCACTGGGCCAGCGGGGACGAGGGCGCGGGGCAGGCCTTTACGGCCGACTGCGCGGCGCTCACCCCGGGCGGCTCTATCGTTATCCCTGACATTACCCCTGTGCGGGAAACCTATTCCTTTAGCGGCTGGACGCTGGGAGAAATTGACCCGGCGACCAACCTGCTGGTTACCTACAAGGCTGGCGACAACGTAAAGTTGGGCAGTGAGGCAAGCTCGCTGGCGGCGGTGTGGAACTCGACCACGGAAGGCGTGCTTGCCGTGACGGCATATGACTGGGACGGCGAAATGCTCGGCACCTTCATCTTCCGGTCTGACCCGAACCCGACGACCCAAGGGCAGAACGCCCAGCAGGCCATTGCGGAGTTCGTGGCGCGGGAGGACGTGGCGGCCAAGCTGGCGGGCAAGCCCGGCTATGACTTCCTCACTTGGGTGAAGAACGAAAACAACGTGCCCACCTCTTATGGTGTACGTGTGGTCTCCAGTGCGCGTCTTAATTTAACTGAGCTGTCCTTGAATGAAGCGGATGAGATAGACTTTTCAACTTTGACGGAGAGCACAGCTGCTAAGGCGGCCTATACCACCAACAAGGATACCCTCAACGATGGTACAGGCGAGGCTACACCGGCTGCGCAGGCAACAGCGCGAAACTACCAGACTAAAATCGTGGCTTACGGCAAATTCGGCACCACGGCGAACTACTCCATCACCATCGAGGTGAAGCGTGGCAATGTGCCCCGGCTTACCAGCCCGTGGTTGCTGGTGCGCTCGGTTATCAGCGGCGTTAGTGTTTACAGCCGCTACGCCCTGACGGGGGCGGACACCGAGACCGTGCAAGTGGCGCTGTATGCCGCAAGCAATGCAAACGGTAACTTGACAGGCGTGTCGCTGGTGGAGTGGACGGTCATTGACGACTATGGCTACTCAAACTGGGTCAATGCTTATTCAGTTGGTGCGCGTACCGTGGTGGCGGACTGCCGTTCCACGGCCAGCTTTACCATTCGAGATGTGGGCACCTCCCGCAACCAACGCGTGTGGGACGCGGGCACCTATCCCTTGGAGGGCATGGTGGCTCAGATTTACGAGCAACTGCTGGAGCGGGACGCGAGTGGAGCGACCGTGAGTACCGTGACCGCCGCCAACCTGCGTACCTTGGGCATTGTTCCTTGGACGACCAGAAACGCCGACCTGCAAGACGGCACCTACAACAACTGGGTGACTCTGGGCAAACCGGAGCTGACCTATGACATTCTGAATCAAATTGGCTCCGTTGCCAGCGTAACCCCGTGACGGAGCAGTTTGATAATAAATTCTTTAAGGAGAAGATGTAGACCATGAGACGAAAAGTATGTAGCCTGCTTCTGGCGGCGGCCATGCTGATGTCCCTGCTGGGCACGGTAGCCTTTGCTGCCGTGGACGGCACACAATCAGGCACGTCAGGGACGAAAATCAGCGTGGACAACAGGACGGGCGGTGGCATTCAGGTCACCGTGACGAACACAGCGAATAACATTAACAACGGCGATAAGTATGATGTTGTGTTTGTTGCCGAAACTCAAGACATGATAGACAATAGTATTGCCCAGAATAACTTTATTGCGGATGGTTCAACTGACCTCCTTAGTGCTATTCAGGTGCAGGACAATAGTGTGAACAGCTTAGACGATTGCGCTTATCACAAGGAAGTGGAGAGTAGCGGTTCTACATCATTGACCGCTGATTTTGCAACTGTTACCGACGGTAACTACTTTGTGCTGGCTTGGTGGCAGGGCGATGGCGAAGCCTATTCCTGCGCTAAGGTCACTGTCAAAGGCAACAAGCTGGCAACCCCGTTCGACACCACCGCCGGAACCCTGACGGTGAACGGCACCGTCGGCACGGCGCTGGCCGGCCAGACCGTGGCGGGCGATTTCGGCGGCACGGACGCTTACAGCTATGCCGTCAAGGCCGGCGAGACCAAGCCCGACTGGGCAACCATCAATGCCAGCACCGGCGCAATTACCGGCACGCCTACCTCCATTCCCGCAGCTACCACCGTTGTTGAGGTGACCTGCGGCACGGAAAAGAAGGAAATCACCATCACTTGGAACATCGCCAAGGGCAACACCACGGCGAGCCTGTCCGCGACCTCCGCCGATTACGGCAAGGCGGCAGAACCCACCGTGACGGTGAAGTGCAGCGGCATCACTCTGGTGAAGGACACCGATTATACGGTGAGCTGGGACAAGGCCATCACCACCACTGCCGACGCGGGCACCTATACCGCGACGGTCACCCTGACCACGGCGGGCGCGGCGAAGTACAATACGCCCACCGGCACTCTGACGTACACCATCAACAAGGTGAAGCATGCCACGCCCACCGCGACCAGCGCGCAGGCCAGCGCGGACGATGCGGAGGATGGCTCCATCACCATTACCAACCCGGTTGCGGGCGCGACCTACCAGATAAACAAGGATAATGGCGGCTGGGAAGACAAGACGCTGGACGGCGACAATAAGATTACCGCACTGGGCAAGGGCAGCTATCAGGTTCGCGTGAAAGAGGACACGAACCACACTGCCAGCGACCCGCTGACCATCGCCGTGAGCGCGGCGGGCGCGCCTGTGGCGAAGCTGGACGACAAGACCGTGACCTATGACGGCAACCCCCAGAGCGTCAATGTTTCTGTCGCTGTTGAGGGAGAGACCGGCGACCAGATTGCAAATTATGATGTGTATTACACCGGTATTGACGGCACGACCTATGCCAAGAGCACGACCGCGCCCACCAATGCAGGCAAGTACACTGTGACCGTCGAGTCGAAGACGGGCGGAGCCAATCCCTCCGAGACCGCGACCCTGACCATTGAGAAGAAGCCTTTGAGCCTGAGCTTCAGCGGCAACACCGCCGGCAAGACTTTGGCCGACGTGACCGAAACGCTGAACGGTAAGGTGGGCACGGACGACGTGACCGTCAACATTACTTGGACGGAAGTCACCGGAACGGTTGACGTTCCGGAGGACGACCCCAGCTATGACCCGGACGATGAGACCACCCATACCCGTCCCATGGAGCCGAAGGATGTGAAGCTGACCGCGAGCAGCAGCCATGCTTACACGGTCGTGTTGAGCGGCGCTGCGGCGGGCAACTACACTCTGGAGAATGGCAACATGACTGTTCCCGGCGGTGGCGGCGGTTTCGCCCCCGTGTCCAGCAACTACACGGTGAACTACGTTGCCGGAACCCACGGCAGCCTGACCGGCTCCACCAGCGAGAAGGTGGAGAAGGGCAAGACTCCGGCCAGCGTTCCCACCCCCGCGGCTGACAAGGGCTATGCCTTTGTGGGCTGGTCCATGGATGGCGGCAAGACTTTCGTCAACCCCGCCGCTCAGACCATCAGCGCCAACACCACCTTCACTGCCATGTTCGGCCATAAGGCGTATGTCCAGGGCCGTCCCGGCGATGTGTTTGTGCCCAATGGCAACATCACCCGCGCCGAGGCCGTGCGCATGATGTGCAACCTGGAGGACGACTACAACGTGAACGGCAGCTATGCTTCCGCTTACACTGACGTGCTCGCCACCGACTGGTTCGCCAGCGCGGTGGGTTACGGCAGCCAGCACAACTTTGTGACGGGCTATCCCGACGGCAGCTACAAGCCCACCGGCAACATCACCCGCGGCGAGTTTGCGGCTCTGGTCGCCCGTTACATGGGCGTTGCCGAGGAGCAGGGCAGCACGGGCATGAGCGATGTGGCCGGCCACTGGGCCGAGGGCTACATCACGGCCATGGTGAACCGCCACCTGATTGACGGTTACAACGACGGCACGTTCCGTCCCGACCAGTACATCACCCGTGCCGAGGCGGTGCGTCTGATGAACGGCGCTCTGAGCCGCCGTGTTGCGGAGGG
>JAAWDI010000017.1 GCA_022793685.1 Oscillospiraceae bacterium | reverse complement strand
TGTCCACGATGGCCATAGGCATATCCAGCTTGGTGGCGAAGGCGCGGGCGCGAGCCACGCTGCCCACGTCGGGGGAGACCACCATGGTGTCCTCGTGGCAGTCCTTGAATTTCTCAGCGAAGTAATCGACAAACACAGGGGAACCGAGGAGGTTATCCACGGGAATATCAAAGAAGCCCTGAATCTGGTTGGCGTGCAGGTCCATGGTCAGTACCCGGTCGGCGCCTGCGGTGGTGATGAGGTTAGCCACCAGCTTGGCGGAGATGGGGTCGCGGGGCTTGGTCTTGCGGTCCTGCCGGGCATAACCGAAATAGGGAACGACGGCGGTGATGCGGCCGGCGCTGGCGCGGCGGAGCGCGTCAATCATAATAAGCAGCTCCATCAGGTTGTCGTTGACGGGGCCGCAGGTGGACTGGATAACGAACACGTCGCTGCCGCGCACCGTCTCAAAAATGGAGACGAAGTTTTCTCCGTCGGAAAACGCGCCCGTTTCAGCGTTGCCCAGGGGGATTTGGATTTCTTTACAGATAGCCTGTGCCAGTGCGGGGTTGGACCTGCCGGAGAAGATTTTCAAGTCTTTTCTATGGATAAGCATCTCTCTATCCTTCCCTTCCTCAATTCTGTCTCTCTCATTATCTGAATGTTAATTGGCTTCTTTTTTGGCCCGGTGTTTTTTTGCCCAGTCCGGCTTGACGCTCTGCCGCGCGCGGGCGATAGCCAGCGCGTCGGAGGGAATATCCTCGGTGATGGTGCTGCCTGCGGCGGTATAAGCGCCGTCCTCCACCGTAACCGGTGCAATCAAATTGGTGTTGCAGCCTAAAAACACGTCGTCTCCGATGGTGGTGCGATATTTATGGTTTCCGTCATAGTTTACGGTCACGGTGCCGCAGCCGAAGTTGACCCGCCGACCCACGTCGCTGTCGCCCACATAGGTCAGGTGGGAGACTTTTGTGCCGTCCCCAATGACGGAGTTCTTCAGCTCCACGAAATCCCCGATACGGCAGCCGCAGCCCACGGTGCAGCCGGGGCGTATGTAGGCAAAGGGGCCGACGGTGGAGTCCTCTCCAATGGTGCTTCCGGTGCCTTGGGAGGAATTGACGGCGGCGCGGTCACCCACGACGCAATCGGTGAGCATGGTGTTGGGGCCGATGGTGCAGCCCTCCCCGATGACGGTGTTTCCCCGCAGGATGGTACCGGGCAGCAGCACCGTGCCCTTGCCTACCTTAACGGTAGGCTCCACCCAGACGGCAGAGGCGTCCAGCATAATAACGCCGTTTTCCGCCAGTGCGCGGCGGACGGCGTCGAGGACTTCGCGCTCCAAAGCAGTCCCCTCCTTTTTATCTCTTCACACATTATAACAAAAGGAATTCCCAGATGCAATTTCCGGACGGGGGAAATTTGGCAGAAAATTTCCACCGCAAACAGGAAATTTACCGCATAATCACGACAAAGCGGGGAAAAAGGCGGAGGAGGGCAGTTTTTTACCCAGCTCCAGCCGCCGGTACAGCTTAGAAAGCTCCACCGTGGCGCAGAAGGTGTCCACGGTGTTGACCAGAAACGCTTCCCGCGAGCGGGGGAGGTATTTTCCCACCGGCCACATATGGGAGAGAATGATATTTTCCTCCTTGGGGGAGAGTTCGGTCAGTTCTCTGGCGTTGTGCCACGCCGCCACCGGATGGTCGAAGCATTGCAGGCCGGGATGGGCGGACGGGTCGTGGCCGTCGTATAAGTAGAGGTCATGCAAAAGACCGGCGCGGGCGCAGGCCCGGTAGTCCAGTCCACGCTTGCGCGCCCACAGAAAGGACAGGTAGGACACAAACAGGGAGTGGTCATAGCAGCTCATGCCATGATGGCAGATGGCTTTTAAGGATTGCACCTCGTCGGTGCAGAGCAGGTCGCCCACCAGCGCGGTGAAGGCGTCCAGATTCTGTTGAGAAACACGGGAAAACATGAAAAACGCCCATTTCTGTTCCAGATTGTGCAGCCAAGCAGGTTACACGATGCCAGTATAACATACGGCGTGGGGAATGTCATGCGAAAATTTGGAGTTGACAGGCTGGAAAAAGCTGATATACTAACTGTACTAATACGCACAGAACAGTTTGCCGCCGAATGGCGGTGGAAAGGAGGGGGAACGGTGCTGCATCTGGACTATCGCGACCCGCGGCCCATCTATGAGCAGGTGAAGGAAGGCCTGAAGCGGCTGATTTTGACCGGCGGTCTGGCAGAAGGGGAAAAGCTGCCCTCCGTGCGGTCGCTGGCCGCAAGCCTTGCCATCAACCCAAACACCATACAGCGCGCCTATGAGGCGTTGGAGCAGGAGGGCTTCATCTGTACGGCGGCGGGGAAAGGCTCTTTTGCCGCAAGGCCTCAGGGGGGCGACCCCGCCTGGCGGGAGCGGCTGTGGCGCCAGTTTGACGAGGCGGCGGCGGAGCTGCTGTTCTCTGGCGTCAAGGGGGATGAAATGCATGCGCGCATTGCGCGGCTGGAAGGGGGAGAAACGGCATGATTGAAATCAAAGAGGTCACGAAGCGCTTTGACGGCTTTAAGGCGTTGGATAACTGCACCATGACGGTGCCGGAGGGTTCAGTGTACGGCCTTGTGGGGCCGAACGGCGCAGGCAAATCCACTATTTTGCGGCATGTGATGGGGGTCTACCGACAGGATGCTGGCCAGGTGCTGCTGGACGGCCAGCCCATCTATGAGAATACGGCGGCAAAAGCCCGCATTGCCGCCATCCCGGACGACTTCTACTACTTCACCTCGGCCTCCTGCCGTGACATGATGAAGTTTTACCGGGGCTTTTATCCCAACTTTGACATGGAGCGCTATGAAAAATTGCGTGCGGCCTTTAGTACGGTGGGAGAGAAGCAGCCCATCCGGAGATTAAGCAAGGGTATGCAAAAGCAGGTGGCCTTCTGGCTGACCCTGTGCTGTCGGCCTGACGTGCTGGTGCTGGATGAGCCGGTGGATGGCCTTGACCCGGTCATGCGCCGCCAGGTGTGGAGCCTCTTGATGCACGATGTGGCAGAGCACGGCACTACGGTGCTGGTGTCCTCCCACAACTTGCGGGAGCTGGAGGACGTATGTGACCATGTAGGCATTATGAACGGCGGCAAGGTGCTTTTGGAACGCTCCCTTTCTGATTTGCAGGACAACATCGTAAAGCTGCAGGTGGTGTGGGACGGCGATGCGCCGGAGCTGCCGGAGGACTTACAGGTGGTGCACCGCTCCAAGCTGGGACGCATCTACACTCTGATTGTCCGGGGGAATGCGGCGGCCGTGACCACACGGCTTTCCGCCATGGGGCCGCTGCTGGTGGACGCCATTCCCCTGACGCTGGAGGAAATTTTCATTTACGAGCTGGGAGGTGAGGACTATGCGGTTCGCGACATCCTTCTTTGAATGCGACTCTGCTGAAGAAAAACTGGCAGCGGTTCTGGCCCATCTGGGGTCTGTACTCCGTCATCTGGCTTTTACAGATGCCGGTGAATCTGCTGCTGACGGCGGCGGAGTACAGCCAAGACAATGCGTGGCAGGCTACGGCGCTCCAGCATACGGCACAGAGGTTCGGCACTTGTGGGGAAGCGGTGCTTTATTTGGCGGTGGTGTTTGGACTGCTGGCGGGCGTAGCGGTATTTTCCTACCTGTTTTCCGCCCGTTCTACCGGTGGAATCCACACGCTGCCTGTCCGCCGTGAGGGCCTGTTCCTCGCCAACTATGTTTCCGGTTTGGGCTTTCTGCTGATACCCAATGTGGCAGTATTCCTGCTCACCCTGCTGGTAGAGGCAGCCACCGGATGCCTCTGCGTCAGTTCCCTGCTGGCTTGGCTGGGGATAAACTGCGGGTGCTGTTTCTTCTTCTTTTCGCTGGCGGTGCTCTGCGCCGTGCTGACCGGCCATGTGGTGGCGGCCCCTGCGTTTTACCTCATTGCCAACATTCTGGCCTATGGTTTTGTGTTCCTGCTGGAGCAGGTGCTGTCCACCTTTGTGTTTGGCTTCAACGGATTGGCCGGACTGGAAAAAGCCGCCGCGTGGCTGACCCCGGTGGTTACGCTGACGCGAAGAGTCAACGATTACAGCATTGACGGGAACGTGCTGACTTTCCGCGGCAGCGGCACGGTGGCGGTCTATGTGGCGGCCGCCGTAGTGCTGACGGTGCTGGCCCTGTTGTTTTACCGCCGCCGCCAGATGGAGCGGGCAGGCGATGTGGTGGCTTCCGGCTGGCTGCGGCCGGTGTTCCGCTTTGGCGTAGCCGCCTGCTGCGCCCTTGCATTCGGTGTGTTTTTCTACTGGATGTTCCGCAGCGCTCTTGTCAGCGCGTCCTTCGCCGGCGTGTGGCCTTTGCTGATTTGTATGGCGGTGTGCGGCGCGGCGGGCTACTTCATCGCCTCCATGCTGCTGGAAAAAAGCATCCGCGTTTTCCACCACTGGAAGGGGTGCATGGTGTTCCTGCTGGTGCTGGCGGGGCTGACCTGCCTGATGGAGTACGACGCCTTCGGCTTTGAGCGCCGGGTGCCAGACAGGGAAGACGTGGCTTTTGTGAGCGTAAGCCGTATCGACTGCTATCCTTATGACTCCGGTTATCCGGCCAGTCTGGAAACGGACAGCGGCGAGGTCATCGACCTGCTGCTGACCGCCCATCGGGACATCGTGGCGAATAAGGAGCGGCTGGAGCAAGGTTTAACGGCACGGGGCGGCTTGAGCGGCGATGCTACCAGTCTGAGCGTCACTTACCACCTGAAAAACGGCCGAACCATGAACCGCAGCTATGACGTGCTTTCTTTCAGCAAGGCGGAGTTGGAGGATACGAACACCTTCGCCGGAGTGCTGGAAAAGCTCATTAACCTGCCGGAAGCCATCGAGGCCGGATATGGGCTTGGCGGGCTGACGGAAGAGGACATCAGCATGTTTGAACTGATGGTGTACACCGACAAGGGGAAAGAAGAGCAGAGCATGGACGTACCGACGATGAAAGAGCTGGAAGAAATGGGCTTCGGCAGCATGGAGGAGTACCAGCAATATTATGCCGAAGCGAGTCAGGTTGGTGAAAACGTGTCCATCAGCGACAGGGCGGACGTGGCGCTCCTTTGGAGCGCGGTACAGCAGGACTTTGCGGAGGGCGGACTGGGCCGCCGCACGCTGAACGCCCAGAGGGACGACCGGTATATCAGAAACAACAGCTTTAATATTGAATGCCGCTACTCCGTTCTCAACCAAGAAACCGGAACCAGCGACTATTCCTACTCTTACAAGCAAATTACCCTCCAGACCACGGCAGAGCACACCTTGCAGGCTCTGCGGGAGTTAGGCGTGCTAGATGAGAACCATTATCTGATAACCGATTCGGGTGAAAAGCTGTATTGACACACCCTTGAATCAAACAAAAGACGGCGGGGCGTGCCATATGGCACGTCCCGCCGGTTTGCTTCAGCCAAAGAGGTGTTCCAGCAGGATTTTCAGGCCGATGCCCACCAGCACCATGCCGCCCAGCAACTCTGCCCGCTTCTGGAACAGGCCGCCCAGCCGCTTGCCCATCAGACCGCCTGCCACAGACAGGCAGAACGCCACCACGCCGATGACGGCGGCGGAGGTGAGAATATCAACTGACATGAAGGCCATGGACACGCCCACCGCCAGCGCGTCGATGGAGGTGGCAATGGCCAGCACGCACAGCCGCCGGGGGGAGAGGTCGGCGGGGGCCTCCGCCTGTTCACCCGCACCCTTTTTGACCGCGCCCGCAATCATCTGCCCGCCGATGAGGGCCAGCAGACCAAAGGCTACAAAATGGTCGATAGCCTGAATGTATGCACTGACGCCCGTTCCCAGAAACCATCCGGCAAGGGGCATCAGAAACTGGAATACTCCAAACCATACGCCCACCTTGACCGCCTGCTTCGGCCCGAAGCCGGGCACGGCGATGCCGCAGGAGACGGAAACGGCAAAGGCGTCCAGCGCAAGGCTGACTGCAATGAGAAGAACAGAGAGCAAATCCATCACCATCCTAATGACAGGATATATTACAAGGAGAGGCGCAGGAGCGCACAAGAAAAAATTATGCCGGAAGGGGGGACAAAATGCCCCTTTTGTCCTATAATGGAAGGAAGAAATAAAGGGGGCGCCGCCATGAAGCATGAGGACTATATGAATCGGGCGCTGGAGCTTGCCAAAAAGGCCGCGGAAAACGGCGACGTACCGGTGGGATGCGTCATCGTAAAGGATGGCGTTATTGTGGGCGAGGGCTATAACCGTCGGGAGGCGGGGGACGACGCCACCGCCCACGCGGAGGTGGACGCAATCCGCGCCGCCTGCACCAGGCTTGGGACGTGGCGGCTCCACGGGGCGGTGTTGTACGTCACACTGGAGCCATGCCCCATGTGCGCGGGGGCCATCATCAATGCCCGGCTGAGCGAGGTGCGCTACGGCGCACGGGACGAAAAGGCGGGGGCGTGCGGCTCTGTGCTCAATCTGTTTGAAGAGCGGTTCAACCACCGCCCCCGACTGTACGGCGGCCTGATGGAGCGGGAATGCGCCGCGGTGCTGGAGGAATTTTTTGCACAGCTCCGCCGGTAAAATAGGGACAAAACCGACAGAACGTTCAAAAAGTTAATTCTTTTGTAACAAACAGAGGTGACTTTCGTAATAACTGGCGGGTATCATTCATACTTGCAAGAGCAACTTTTTCATTTTCTTCTTTTCCTTCCAAATGAATGATAAGAGCCGGACACCATGGAGCAGGTGTTCGGCTCTTATCGTTTTTTCCCCCTTTTCCGCCGGATATTTCCTCTTGGCAAGGCCATACTAAAGCGGAAGTCATGCTTGAAAGGGGGGGCCGCCCATGGGATGGTTCGGCAGGCGGCAGCGGATGGAACCGCCTCACCCGCGCAAGGAGCCGCGCATTGATTTGCCCATCACTGAGGAGAATATCTGCGCCGTGTTTCGTGATGCGGCCGATTTTACCGTGCGCACCGCTTCGCTGGGGGGCGACCCCAAACGGCCTGTTACCGTTTTTTACATTCAGGGTATGGTGCGGGGAGAGCGGGCCAACGACTATTTGCTCCGTCCGCTGGCGCAGGACGCCGCCCTTGCGGCTGCCGACTATGACGAGGTCTACCGCATGATGCGGGACGGGGCGCTCTATAACCTGTCGGTCAGCGAGCGTACCACCATGGACGAGGTGGCCTTCGACTTGGTGGAGGGGTGCGCTGTCCTGCTGTTTCCCGGGAAACCGGCGGTGCTCTCCTTTTCGGTGGCCACGGAGGAAAAACGTTCCGTCAGCCAGCCGGAGAATGAAACGTCGGTCAAGGGGGCGCGGGACTCCTTTGTGGAAAGCCTGCGCACCAACACCAGTCTGGTGCGCCGCCGTATGCGCGCGCCGGAGCTGTGTATTAAGGAGCACAAGGTGGGGCGCCAGACGGTGACGCCGGTGGACGTGCTCTATCTGGACGGCATCGCCAACCCCGGCATTGTGGCGGAGGTAGAGCGCAAGGTGGCGGGCATCGACGTGGCCGCCCTTTTGAGCGCCGGCTATCTGGAGCAGTATATCACCGACGAAAGCGCCACCCCCTTCCCGCTGACCTATTTCACCGAGCGGCCCGACCGTTTTTGCGCCGGACTGGTGGAGGGCCGGGTGGGGATTTTGGTGGACGGCATCAGCGTGGGGTGGTTGCTGCCCGCCACGGTGGACCTGTTTTTCTCCACCGAGCAGGATGTTTCCTCCGGATGGGTGACCTCGTCGGTGCTGCTGGTGCTGCGGTACCTGTGCCTGTTGATTACCCTGCTGCTGCCCGCGCTGTATATCGCTGCGGTCACCTTCCATCCGGAGATGCTCCCCGCGGCGCTGATGCAAAGCATTGCCTCCGCCAAGCGGAGCGTACCCTTCGGAACGGTGTTCGAGGTGCTGCTGTTATTGGCTGCCTTTGAAATATTGCAGGAAGCGGGCCGCTATCTTCCCGCCGCCATCGGGCAGACGGCCTCCATTCTGGGCGGACTGGTGGTGGGCACCGCCGCTGTGGAGGCCCGCATCGTGTCGCCCGCCGTGCTGGTGGCGGTGGCCATCGCAGGCGTGGCAGGATACACGCAGCCCAATCAGGATTTTGCCGGAGCGCTTCGTATCTGGCGGTTCCTGCTGGCTGTGTTCGCGGCGCTGGGCGGTTTACCCGCCGTGGCCCTTGGGACAGCGTGGCTTTTATGCCATCTGGGCAGCTTGGAGACCTTCGGCGTGCCTTATCTGACGCCCTTTGCTTCAGCGGCGGGAGAGCAGGTAGAGGGTCATGCGGTGATTCGCCAACCGCTGCCCCGTGTGAAGCTGCGCCATAACTACTTGAAAACGGGCAACCGGAGGAACCAGCGGTGAGGGCGGCGCGGACGGCGGCGCTCTGCCTGACGTGCCTTATGCTGTTGAGCGGCTGCACATCAGGGAGCCGGGAACCGGATGAGCTGACAGTGGTTCGCCTTGCTGCGGCGGACAGCGACGGGAAGACGGTCACCGTCACGGCGTTTCCCGCGCCGCTGGAAGGCGGCGAAGAGAAAGAAGAAGGACAGGAGACCCGCACCGGCACAGGCGCAGACCCGGCGGAGGCGTGCCTGATGCTGGCGTCCGACGGCGGCAGCTTTGCGTTTCTGGGTCATACAGAGCACATTCTTGTGGGGGACGCTATGGCCGGACAGGGCATTAGGGCTCTGCTTGAGTGCGCCGTTTTGGGGGACAGTATGCGTCCGGACGCCTATCTGTGGCTGGTGGAGGGCGACACCGCCGCCGTGTGGGGGCAGGCTGCCGGAGGCGACAACGGGGCGAAGAAGCTTTCCGCTTACTGCACCGACAGCGGGACCCGCCGCAAGGTAATGGCATGGACGGCGGCCCAGAGCTTAAACCGGCTGCTGCGGACGGGCGTGGCGCCCGTTCCGGTGCTGCCTGCCGGAGGCGGCGAACCGGAGGGGTACGCCCTGCTGACAGAAGAAGGCAAGGCCGGCATTTTGAAGAATGAGGACGCAGAGGGGTTGGAGCTTCTTCTGGGCCAGACCTGCCACCACACCCTGAAGGCGGGAGAAATTGTGCTGGAAGTGGTTTCCGTCTCGACAGAAGTGGAGCCGGTCTGGTCGAAGGGGACGTTTTATGGCGTGGAGGTCACCTGCCGCCTGACGGCCCGCCGTGCAAACGGCAGCAACTGGGCGGAAAAGAATGTGGCAGACGCTGAAAATGAGCTGAAGCAGTGGGCTGAAGCGCGGCTGAACGCCGTGTGGGAGAAGCTGAAAGCGTGGAACGTGGACGGCGGAGAGCTTCGCCACCGGGCGCTGACGGCGTCAGCGTGGCAGACAGAGAAATTAAAGGCGGATTGGCCGGATGAGCTGTCTCGTTTACGGATAGCTTTTTCTGTGGAAACGCATATTGATTTTTGATGAAAGGGGAGCAGAACCATGCAGGAAAGCAGCCTTTCTCTGCGGCAGCTGCTGGCGCTGGTATTCGCTGGTATGACAGCGGCGGCGCTGCGGCAGCTCCCCAGGCAAAGCGCCGCTGCCGCTCAGGGGGCGGGGGCGTGGCTCTCGGCGGTGGTGGTGCTTCCGGTGGTGTTGGTGCTTTGCTGGGCGGTGACGGGCGCTTTGCGGGGGATGCCAAAGGGTTGTGGCTACGGTGAAACTCTTCGAGGGGTGTTGGGCCCGTGGTTAGGCGGCGGACTTACCATTATATATATGGTATGGACGGTGCTCATTCTCGGCTCTGGGCTGTCCCAGTGCGGCGAGCGGCTGAAGGTGTTGGGCTATAACGGCTGGGGTCGGGCTGTCTTTTTGCTGCTGGCGCTGCTGCTGGCGGTGAAGATGGCTATGGGCCGAGTCCACAGCTTTGCCCGGGCGGTGGAGATATTTTTCCTTGCCTTGACGGCGGCGCTGGTGCTGGTGGTACTCTTGGCGGCGTTTCGGGTGGAGCCGGGCAACCTGCTCCCTGTGGGGGGCGGGGCGCTCAAGGGCGGATTGCCTGCGCTGGAGGTGGCGTGCGCAGGCGTGCCTGCCGCGTTTCTCACGGGTTGGGTGCGGAAAAGTCCGGAGGAGTCAGGCAGGCGCAAGCTGATTCGCTGGACGGTTTGGGCTGTGGTGGTTCTGACAGCGGTACAGGCGGTGTGTATCGGCGCATTCGGCTGGCAGGTTACGGCGCTCCAGCGGTTGCCGCTGTTTGAGGCGGCCAAGCAGGTGGGCGTGACGGGCGCCTTCCAGCGGGTGGAGGCGTTAGTGGCCGCTCTGTTGGTGATGAGCGACGTGGCGTTGTTCGGCCTGACGCTGCTTTCCCTGCGGGGGCAGAGCCAAGCGCTGTGGCATGGAATCACCCCTGACCGCATCATACCGGCGGCCGCTGTGCTGGGAGCAGGGATTGCATTTTTCATGAGCCGAAGTCAAACGGTGGTGCGTTTTTTGGGAGAGCTTTTATTGCCCTGCATGAGCATTGTTTTGGGCTTTGCAGTACCGCTTATCGTGATTTTGGTGAAAAAGATACGGGAACACTTTGGGTGGACGGTCACATCTTGTGCCGGAAACAAGCCGGAAACGGAAGATATTGTTGCTGAAAAAAAGGACGCAAAAAGTAAGGAAAAAAACCAAAAAAAGTGTTGACTTTCCAGTTGCGGTCTGATATATTAATTGAGCGCTTGAGGGACAGGCGCTTGACGAGAAGAATTTAACGCAAAAGTAAAAAATCTTCTTGACAGGCACCCGTGCGGCATGGTATATTAAAAGTCCGGCCGCGGAGCGGGCGTGTGCACCTTGTAAATTAAACAACGTGAAAGAACACGAAAAGCACCAGAGAAGGACAAGAAGTTC
>JAAWDI010000016.1 GCA_022793685.1 Oscillospiraceae bacterium | reverse complement strand
GGTCATCGGCAACGGCCTCGGTACGGCGGCTGACGCTGCCGTGGGCTTGTCCCTGTTCACCTTTGGGGCCTTCCTTGGCTCTCTTGCCAGCAGCAGAGTGTTTCGCGTGCTGCGCGCCTACACGCTGGCACTCGCCTGCTTTGTGCCCGCCGTGGGCTACATTATCCTGATTTTGAGCGGTAGTATGCCGGTCATCTATGTGGGAACCCTCATCTTCGGCTTTGGCTTCGGCTGCTGGAACCCCACCCTGCAAGCCTTTGCCGGCCGCTCGGTTCCCGTCAACGCGACTTCTACCGCCCTTTCCCTCACCATGTGCTTCGCCGGTATCGGCAACTTTTTCTCCGCGTACTTTGTCAATTTTTGCGCCCGGTTCTTCCCCGCTTGGGACCGGTTCGGTTTTGCGCTGGGCGCCGTGATTTTCTTCCTTATGACCGTTGCCATGGTTGTCTATTGTCTCAAATTCCACCGCAAACCAAAGGCCGAATAATGAACGCCCCGTCCTTGATAGGACGGGGCGTTTTCTTATCCTAATCCCAACAACCGGCCTGCCGCCGCCACAGCGGCGCAGATGACCATCCCCGCCGCTGTGGGAACCACAACGCCAAGCAGCGTCCACTTGGCGCTGCCCGTTTCCTTTCCCATGGTGAGGCAGGTCGTGGAACACGGCCAGTGCATCAGGGAAAAAAGCATGGTGCAGATAGCGGTTAACGGCGTCCAGCCGTTGCTCACAAGAAGCGTGCGCAACGCGCTCAAATCACTCATTTCCACCAAGCTGCCCCCTGCCAGGTAAGCCATGATGACGATGGGCATCACAATTTCATTGGCCGGAAATCCAAGGATAAACGCCATCAGTATGACTCCATCCAGCCCCAGCAAATGGGCAAAGGGGTCAAGGAATTCAGTGCAGTGGGCCAGGATACTCGCGCCGCCCACCTGTACGTTGGCACACAGCCAAATGATAAGGCCTGCCGGCGCCGCCACCATCGCCGCCCGTCCCAGCACAAACAGAGTCCTGTCTAACACCGAACGGACGATGACCTGCCCGATGCGCGGCTTTCGGTAAGGCGGCAGCTCCAAGGTAAAAGATGAGGGCATCCCCTTCAGCACCGTGGCTGACAGCAGCCGGGACATGAGCAAAGTCATGGCCACCCCCAGTACAATAACCGCCGTCAGCAGCACCGCCGATTTCAGGGAGGACAGCGCCCCCGCCCCCACAAAAAACATGGTAAGGATAGAAATTAGAATGGGGAACCGTCCGTTGCACGGCACAAAGGAGTTGGTCAGAATTGCAATCAGCCGCTCCCGCGGGGAGTCGATAATGCGGCAGCCCACCACCCCGGCGGCATTGCATCCAAAGCCCATGGCCATGGCTGGTAAATAATGGGATATATTCTTAGGCTGTGTACAGATATTCCCGCCCCTGCGTGAGAAAGCGGAAGTGTATTTTGACGGTCTGCACCTTGACCCGCCCCTCTTTTGTCTTTTGGAAGCTGCCCTGACTGACTTCGATTTTCTCAATCAGCTTGTAGAGCAGCTCCGGCGTCAGCGTTTCAAGGTCGGTGTATTCCCGCACCAGCGCATAAAACCGCTCGTCGGACTGGGCGGCGTCCCCCTCTGGGACAGCAGGTCGCTCTATTGCTTCCAGCCGCTTTTGTACGGCCTTTGCTTCTGCTTCGTATTTTGCCAGCAGCTTGTGCAGGCGCTCGCCGGACAGCAGGCCGTTCAGGTGGTCGTCGTACAGCTTTTCAATGATGCCGTCCAGCTCCCGTTCCCGCCGCCGCAGGGTGGCCGTTTCCTCTTTCCGGTCCGCTTGCACCGAACGCTCCAACGCCGTCCGGCGCAGCTCCTCCGCCAGCTCCCGCCGCTCCTGCTCCGTGAGAGACACCTCCGCCCGGATTGCTTCCAGCACAATTTGATAGAGTATCCCATAGTCAATGGCGTGGTTGGAGCACTCTTTGGTGCCATACAGCTTGTAGCCGCCGCAGACCAGATTGGCCAAGGCGTCCTTTTTGCGGGTGCCGACGGCGGACATATTGCGCCCGCAGTCGGCGCATTTGGCAAGCCCGGAAAAGATGTTGTGAAAGCCCTTTGTCTTATGGCAGGTGCGGCTGTGCATAATGCGCTGCACCACCGCAAAGGTCTCTTCGTCCACAAGGGGTTCGTGGGTGTTTTCCACCACAATCCAGTCCTCCCTTGGGTTGGACAGGCTGAGCTTGCTCTTAAAGGATACCTTCGTAGTTTTCCCTTGGGCGGTGTGCCCCAGATAGGTCACATTCCGCAGTATCTTGGAAATTCCGGCGGGCGTCCACTCCCGCCGCTTGGTGTAGTGCTCCACGTTCAGGTCAGGGCGGTTCAGGCAGCGGTAAACGGCAGGGGTTGGCACCTTTTCGCCGTTCAGGATGCGGGCCATTTCCGTAAGCCCTGTTCCCTCCGCCGCCATTCGGAACAGCCGCTTCACCACGTCCGCCGCCTGCGGGTCTGGGAGCAGGTGGTTTTTGTTCTCCCTGTCCTTTTGGTAGCCGTAAGGAGCAAAGTTGCCGATATAACTGCCCTCCCGCATTTTGGTGGCAAAAGCGGAGCGTATCTTCTTGGACGTGTCCCGCGCGTACATTTCGTTTATCACGTTTTTGAACGGCGCGATGTCCGTATAGGGGCTGTCGGAATCGTAGCCGTCGTTGATGGCAATGTAACGCACACCTTTAGAGGGAAAGTAGATTTCTGTGTACTGTCCGGCGGTGATGTAATCCCTTCCCAGTCGGGAAAGGTCTTTTGTCAGCACCAGATTGACCTGTCCCGCCTCAATGTCCCCAATCATTCGCTTGAAGCTCGGGCGGTCGAAGCTAGTGCCGCTCCATCCGTCGTCTATGTACTCGTCATAAACGGTAAAGCCGTGCTCCTGCGCATAGGCTCGGAGCATTTTACGCTGATTTGTGATGCTGGAGCTTTCGCCTTCCCGCTCATCGTCCTTGGAAAGGCGCATATAAAGTCCAGCCCGGTATGTGCCGCGATTGGGCCGCATAATTCCTCCTTCCCAAACCCAATCGACCCATAACAATCTATCTATATTATCTCTCTTTCCGCATTACGGGTCAAATTTTCGGATTTCTGACGGAGAAGCTCCAGCAAAAGCTCTTTGAGCGGCCGCTTCCCGGCTCCTGTGATTTCCACTGTGCAGCATACTTTGAGCGTTTCCATGACCTGTTTCTCACCTGCCTTTCCCTTCACCATATGCTGGAACAGGAGGCGTTACCCCTCTCTTGCCTCCGCTCTTATCACGACAGCGGGGGAAAGAAAAACGAGAAACACGCTGAAAGCAGACCGTTTTCTGCAAAATGTCCTTTCTTTTGCGGCCTGGAGAATAAAAAACGCGCCTCAAATTGAGGCACGTTTTTCTTATTCTCATTTATTAAAAACGTTTTTATAAAAATATTTTTATATTTATGTTGCATTTTTTATTTTTACATTTTATAATGGGTTTGAAATTAAAAGGAGGTTTTAACATGAGTATCGTGACCGACAAAGTGTCCGAACGCCTCAAGAAGCACGAAGAACCACTGCGCAAACCCCTGACCATCTCATACAAGATGGAGCACATCAAAAATCTGGACACGCTCGCAAAGGTCATTTCCCAGCAGTCCGGCCAGACCACAACGCGGAACATGCTGATTGAAGACGCCGTTGACAGCTTCATCAAGGAAACCACTCTGTTTTTAGAGGAGCAGGGTATCGAATTGGATATTGAAGACGACAACGACTTCGATACCGTCATCTACCCCGCGCAAATGAATGACGACTATCAGCGTGCCTTTTTCGACGACCACGAGTGGCGTTATGTGAGGGTTGGCAAAAAGCGCATTGATAAAATCAAATACGTCGCTCTGTATGTCGGCGCGCCACAGTCGTCCGTCTCTCACTATGCCAAGGTCGCGCCAAACGGATTTGTCTATGATAAACGGGAAAAGAAATACAAAATCAAGCTGGCCGGAGACCCCATTGAACTCCCCCGCCCCATCCCGCTCGGCTCCACTCCCTCTCAGGCTGTTCGCACCCTGAAATATACAACGCTGGCGAAGCTGTTCACGGCAAACGAGTTTTGTGAGTTGTACGAATAAGTGCATTCTTTCCCCATTCTTGTCCTTTTCCGTGCAATATGATACAATATTTTCACTAATATCCTAAAAGCAGGAGGTCACGCCCTATGCCGGAACTGACTTGGATTGGAAAAGAAAAAGTGGTGAACCACCATCAAGCCGTGCCGTTCCGGGTGCTGGAAGAACAATATTCCCATGGCGCTGAAACCAGCGGGAACATGATTATCCACGGCGACAATCTGGAAGCCCTGAAAGCCCTGCTGCCCCGGTACGAGGGGCGGGTCAAGTGCATCTATATCGACCCACCCTACAACACGGGCAACGAGGGGTGGGTCTACAACGACAATGTGAACGACCCGAAAATCAAGAAGTGGCTGGGCGAAGTCGTGGGCAAAGAGGGCGAGGATTTAAGCCGCCACGACAAATGGCTGTGCATGATGTACCCCCGGTTGAAGCTGCTCCAGAAGCTGCTGGCGGACGACGGGGCGATTTTTATCAGCATTGATGATAACGAAAAATTTAATCTAAAGCAAATTTGTGATGAGATTTTTGGCAATCAAAACTTTATTGCCGATATTGCAGTAATCAATAATTTGAAAGGGCGAAGCGATGGAAAATACATTGCGACTGCGCATGAAAGTTTATTGATTTATCATAAAGGCTCATTTATTACAAATGGCGTTTCTGTACCTGAAGAATATGATAAAGAATACAAACTTGTAGATAAGTATGGACGATACAGGTTACTTGGATTACGAAAGCGTGGTTCTAATTCACGCCGAATAGATAGGCCTAATTTGTGGTATCCATTCTATTATAATGAAGAATTAAACCGATTAGCTTTAACAAGAATAGATAATTGTGATATTGAGATTTACCCACATTTAAGTGATGGAACAGACGGGAATTGGCGCTGGGGAAAAGAAACCGCAAAAGTGAGAATCGAACAGTTAACTGTCCAAAAAGTTAAAGGCCGTGGAGAATACGATGTTTTCCAAAAAGATTATATTACAGACGAAAAACGTATCAAACCTAAGTCATTTTGGATGGGCCCTGAGTTTGCAGCAGAAACAGGAACATTAGAAATAAAATCCATATTAGGAAAAGATGTTTTTAGTACGCCAAAACCAATAGGGATTATTTCATATATTTTAAAGCAGTGCGCTCTGCCCGACGACATTGTCCTCGACTCCTTCGCCGGGTCAGGCACCACCGCCCATGCCGTCCTGAATATGAACAAGGCCGACGGCGGCAGCCGCAAGTTTATCCTTGTTGAGATGGAGGACTACGCGGACAGCATCACCGCAGAGCGGGTCAAGCGTGTCATAGACGGCTACGGCGAGGGCAAGAGCGCCGTTGAGGGCACGGGCGGCGGTTTCAGCTTTTTCGAGCTGGGCGCGCCCCTTCTGTACCCCGATGGCAACCTCAACGAGGCCGTGGGCGTGGAGAAGATACGAGAATACATCTGGTACACCGAAACAAAAGCGTCCTATGCGCCGCAGGACGGCGACGGCTATTATCTGGGCAAACACGGGGAGACAGGCTACTACTTTTATTATGAGCCGGACAGGGTGACGAGCCTCGGCCACACGTTCCTGTCCCAAGTGCAGGAGAAGGCGGGCGGCTATGTCATCTATGCCGACCGATGCGATTTAAGCGACGCAGAGCTTTCCGAATACGGCGTGAAATTCAAGAAAATTCCACGGGACATTACCAAGATTTAAGGGGGTGGGCGTATGGAAATGAAGCGGTATCAGAAAAAGGTAATCCGGGATTTGAGCCGTTATATGGAGCTTTTGAACTGGGAAGGAAATATGGGCAAGGCTTACACTGCTTTCTGGAACGAAAAGGGCGTGCCTGTGGGGTTCGGGGGCGTAAAGCCCTACCAGAATATTCTGCCCGGCGTACCCAACCTCTGTTTCAAAGTCCCCACTGGGGGCGGAAAGACGTTTCTTGCCTGCAACGCCGTCCGGCCTATCTTTGACGGCCTGCCGGATACGAAGATGAAAGCAGTCGTGTGGCTTGTCCCCTCCGACGCTATCCTAACCCAGACGCTGGCGGCGCTCCGCAATCCCGACCACCCTTACCGTATGCAGCTCAACGCCGATTTCGGCGCCCGCGTGGAGGTCTATACCAAAGACCAGCTTTTAAATGGGCAGAATTTCAACATTACGTCGGTCAGCGAGCAGTTGTCCGTCATGGTGCTGTCCTATGACTCTTTCCGTGGGCGGAAGGAACAGCTCAAGGCCAAGCGGGAGAACAGCAATCTTGCACCGATGGCAAAGGCGCTGGGCGCTCCCGCCTATCCCGTAGAGGACGCGGACGAAACTGCTCTCATTCAAATCATCAACCAGCTCTCCCCTCTGGTCATCGTGGACGAAAGCCATCACGCACGCAGTACCCTGAGCAAGGAAATGCTGCAAAACTTCAATCCCTGCTTTGTTCTTGACCTGACTGCCACGCCCACCAACGAGAGCAATATTCTCTGTTATGTGGACGCTGTGGCGCTCAAACGGGAAAACATGGTGAAGCTACCTGTTATCGTCTATAACCGGAACAGTCAGCAGGAGGTCATGGCGGACGCCATCGATTTGCGTAACCGGTTAGAACAATATGCTCAGACAGAGCAGGAAGCGGGCGGCGGCTATATCCGTCCCATTGTGCTGTTTCAGGCGCAGCCCAAAGGCAAGGAGGACAGCACCACCTTTGACAAACTGCGGGACAAGCTGGTAAGTGCAGGGATACCCAAAGAGGAAATTGCAATCAAGACCGCCGACATCAACGAACTCAAAAATGTGGACTTGCTCTCCCCTGCCTGTCCTATCCGGTACATTATCACAGTCAACGCTTTGAAAGAGGGTTGGGACTGCCCCTTTGCCTATATCCTGGCCTCCCTTGCCAACAAGACAGGCCAAGTGGAAGTGGAGCAAATTGTAGGACGCGTCCTGCGTCAACCGCACGCAAGAAAGCACAGTATCCCCGCCCTGAATATGTCCTATGTGCTGACCTCATCGAGTGACTTCAAAGCCACTTTGGATAAAATCGTCAAGGGATTGAACGGAGCCGGATTCAGCGATAAGGATTACCGAGTGGGCGATGCGCCTTCTGCCCCAGTGCCCAAGCCCGACTATCAGCAGGAGGAGCTGTCTGAAACACTCGGCACCAGTTTGCCGACGCAGGATGAACCGGAGGAATTTTTGGACTTTGACTCCGATGCTCTCCGGAAGGATATTCAGGCGAGAGCGGAGGTTCCGGCCACTACCGCCGACGCCATGCTGCAAAACGCAGAAAGGGAGCAGGCTGCATTTGAAAGCGCCATGGCCACAGGAACGGATTTTGCTTTTGAGGATATTCCCTCGGAGGTGCAGGAAACTATGAACAGCTATCGTATGAACGCCGAGTTTGAGGAAGAAGCAAGTAAAATCCAAATTCCGCAGTTTTTCCTTCGCGTCGAAGCCAGCTTTTTCACCCAAGGCGATTATGTTCTTCTGAACAAGGAACATTTGGCGCAGGATTTTACGCTGAAAGGCCAGCCTTATCAGATTGACTTCTACCATGCAGATGACGAAATGGCAAGGGTGGACATTAATGACGCCGAGGGCAGCACGCCCAAGGTATTCAAAATGAGCGAGACTGACCAGCGGTATATCAAGGAGCAGTTCTCCAAGAAAAGTGCTGAGGATAAGATACGCCTGTGCAAGGGTATCATCCACAAACAGCTTTCCAAGATGGATATGATTGACGACCACGAACTGTCTGCGTACATTGACCGCATCGTGGACGAGATGGATAAGGATACTCTATCGGCGCTGGAAAAAGCCCCGCAGGGGTTTGCGTTCCGTATCAGGCGGTACATAGAAGGCTTGCTGGAGGAGCATTACGAAAAGCAGTTTGCCGAGTGGCTGGAAATTGGGAAAATCGTCTGCCGCCCGTCCTATTCTCTCCCGGCGGTTATTGCGCCTATGAAAGCTACAACCACTTATGGAAAGAGCTTGTACGGCGGCGAAGAAGAGGCCAACGACTTTGAGTACGACATGGTGCTTGCCTTGACCGGTATGAATATCAAATGGTGGCACCGGAATATGTCCCGCAAGGGCTTTATGGTCAATGGGTTTATCAATCACTACCCTGACTTTATCGTAATGACCGAAAAGGGTAAAATCGTTCTGATAGAAACCAAGGGTGACCATCTGGACAACGAACAGAACCGGAAGAAGCTGACCCTCTCCCGCAGGTGGCAGGAAAAGGCGGGCGAACCGTTTCGCTATTACATGGTCTTTCAGGAGAAAGCCCCTGAGCTTGATGGGGCGTATACCTTTGACAGGTTCTTGGAGATGCTGGGGAAGTTGTAATCAATAACAGAAGAAATGCGGCTTAATTTTAGATGCTCTTTTCGACAAAAAATGTGCCTCAAATTGAGGCATATTTCATCGTACGATGGCTTATGTTGACGACTTATATAATTTTTTATTAGTTCAGCTATTGGCCTTCAAAGCAGTCATAGATTACTTCCCGCCCTAATGAATAAAAACACAAAGTAGTATTTGACCGCATTGATTTATGTCATATTATGAAATGAAAATCAGCAAAATTAAGGAGGCCCACATATTATGAAGATTTTTGTAAGTTGGTCAGGCGAACTGAGTCAGAAAGTAGCGCAGGGCTTAAAAAAATGGTTGCCGTGCATTATACAATCATTGGATGTCTTCTATTCACCCGAAGATATTGAAAAAGGTGAAAACTGGGACAGTAAAATTTCCACACAGTTAGCTGAGTGCAATTATGGAATAATATGTCTAACTTCTGAAAATACAAATGCACCTTGGATTAACTTCGAGGCCGGGGCTATAGCCAAAGCATTAGAAGCTCGAGTGGCAGCTTTAATGATAAATATAAAACCTTCGGATATTCAAGGCCCATTAAAAAGATATCAAGCAACAAAGTTTGAAAAAGATGATGTATACCATCTCATTTCAGACATAAATGATACGGCTGAAAATCCACTGTCGTCAGATGTTTTGAATTCAACATTTAGTGCAATTTGGGATAAAATGTATGAGGAAATAAAAAGTAGCATAGATGTGTATACCCCTAAAGACTTTCGCGAAGCATTCGAAAAGAAGGTAGAGAGTGTTGAAGTAATTGAAGAAATTCTCCAATTAGTAAGAAAACAAAATACTCTGCTCAATTCACCTGAGCAATTATTACCGCCGAGTTATTTTGAATATTTACAAAATGAATTTGGAGGCCACCGCTTAGATGATAGGTTTAGCAAGGAATTACATATATTAGCAAACAGAACAGAGGTCATGCTTGATCGCCTACTTTCAATGAAGCAAACAGGTGATGATAGTATAAAAATCATGCAAGCAGGATATGTATTTGACATCTTAGAGGTATTAATATTTGGTATATTGGATTACCCCAAAAACAGTATTTCTCGTAAAAAGGTTTCCATGCTTAAGAGAATGTACGATGATTGCGTAAAAGAAGTAAACATGGTATAATTTTAACACGTTATTGTATTAATGAAATACGCCTCAAATTGAGGCACGTTTCGACAGACCGCACCCAGCGGGGAGCGTGCTGCAAAACAATAAAACACCCCCGTCGATGGCGGAGGCGTTCCCAAAACAGCAAGAGCCGGGCCTATAGCCCGGCTCCTTTTGCATTTGCCCTTTCATGACCGCCACTCCGCCGCCCGGTTCCGGTCAAGGCCCGGCCCGCCCTTCCCACGGGGGGCGGGCCGGTGCATTTCAGCCTTGACGGGGAGTGGAGCGGCGGAGTACCCTCCCCGCAGGGCAAGCGCCGCTATCGTAAATGCGGGCGGGTTCGATGGCGTACCGGAGCCTTTGTTTTCTCCTGCGCCTTGGGTGGCTGCTCATGGAGCTTTTGGCGTATCATAGGGACACTTGCCTCTATCTGGGCACAGAGCCGCAGTTCATGGCGGCGTATGCGGATAGATTGATGGATGGATGTAATGTCAGAGAGGAGCGTTTCACTTTCCGGATTCTTTCGCTTTTGGCGATAGAGTCCCTTCCTTTGATTGACGAGAGCTTCAACCTCATCTTGGAGTGCCTGTTCCAATGCGGCAAGGTGCTCCCATGTGTCAATCTTGTACTTTGCCAAAAATTTGAACTGCTTCTGATAGCGGTCAAGCCGGATGATGGCGTCCATCATGTAGCGGCTGTATCGGGGCGGAGCTGTGGGCTTTTGGTACTTGCGAAGCAGGTAGAGATAGTGATAACAAAGCGCCCGGAAGCCTGCCAGCTTCTTTGGCTTTCCTTTGAGCTTGTATCTCCGTTTCGGTGGAGAAGTTGGCCTGTGATAGAACGGCGCCTGCTCGTGGTTGCGGATGTGCTGGCGTATGGCCTCCTCCGTATAGTTATTTTAAGGCGCACAAACCGTTCCTTCCCCGGCGGCCTGACTGCTATGTATTTACCTGTCTTGACTTCATAGCCCTGCTTTTTCAGGTTCGCAATAAAATGCTCAAACAGAAATGACCGGGTGATGGCGGCATCTACGTCCCGGCGGATTTGGCCGTACCATGTGGGTCTGCCCTTCTGTTCTGCCTCCCATGCGTCATAGCTCATGGTGCGGCCTTGCTGTGGCTCCGCAATGACGGACAGGCCACGCTCCCGGCACAGCTTGTCCGAAGTTTGCCGCATGAGCGCATAGCTGGCTTTGCAGTCGTTGTACTTCTTGCCATCCACAAAAGAGACAGAGTTCAGCACAAAATGGTTGTGGATATGCGCTCGGTCAAGGTGGGTTGCCACGACCACCTGAAAGCGGTCTCCCCACAACTGCCGAGCCAGCTCTTTGCCTATCTCATGTGCCTGCTCCGGCGTAACCTCGCCAGGCGCAAAAGACTGATAGCCATGAAAAGCGGCGATACCGCCCTCCTTGCCAAACTGCCGCTTGACCATCAACATCTGCTCTCTGGCGATTTCCGGGTTGCAGTTGATGCCACTGACATATCGTTGCTCCTCCGTCTTGTCGTCTTGGGCGGCGTAAGCCATCACGTCCCGTAGTCCCTGTATATCCTCCGCACGAAAGGCCGTCTTGTCCGGGTTGGCGGCATAGTTCACTACCCGGCTCAAATCTCCCTTGACGCTCCAAATGGCGGTGGTCGCCATTACTCGATTTCCTCCGGGGCGGTGACGGTTTCTTGAAGCTGTTTGATTGTCTCTAGCGTGATTTGCCCGTTGCCTTCATTCATCTGTTCCATCAGGGCGAAAAACGCTTCCGGCGGGTATGCCTTGGGTACATAGCCCCGCATCAGGCTCCGCAGATAGGCGGACTGTGACAGCCGTGACTTTGCCGTGTGGGATTTCAAAAGCGCCATGTCCTCCGGGCTTAACCGGATGGTCAGCTTTACGGTTTTCTCCATTGACTTCCTCCTCTTTCGTTGGGGGTTGCAGGGGGGCTCCCCTGCCAAGCGGATTTGTGCCATACAAATCCAGTGCTTGCTAACAATCTGAAGCGCTATGCGATTGTTACGGTCGGTTGGGCTTGTCCATGTTCAAATTGCGTTCCCTTTTCAACCATCCACATGGTCAGCGCCTGCTTTCCGCAGGCGTGCGCCTTCTGAAACGCGTGGTCCAGTACAAAGGCTATTCGGGGCAGGTAGCCGAAATCCTCCAGCAGGGTGAACAGGGGAAAAAATATCGCCATGGGCGGCAGCATGACGGACACCACCCACGCCAGCGTCCGGTAAGCCCCCAGCACCAGCAGACCGTGGAGCCATTCCGGCGCGCCCAGATATGTAAACAGCGCCGTCAGATAGTCCTGCACCTTGAACAGAGCCTCTGACAGCAAGGCGGAGGGGTAATTCGCCCCGGAGATAGTCAGCCAGAACACGCCCAACAGTAACAGGAGCATCAGCGGAATACCGGTGACTCTGCCTGTCAGCAACCGGTCCAGCCGACGGTCGCGGGCATTGTGGTCAGGCCGGTCATAACGGACGCAGGCGCGGGCAATGGCCTCCGCCTTGCGGACGGTGACCTCCACCGGCTCCTCCGCTGCTTCTTCGTCACGGGGCGTGACCGGCTTTTCCGCTTCCGCCGACACCACGTCCATCAACTCTTCCAGTCCCTGCCCCTGGCCTGCCGCCGCCCCCACCACCGGCACGCCCAGCTTGCGGGACAGCAATGGCAAGTCGACGGTGATGCCCTTGCGCGCAGCCTCGTCCAGCAGGTTCACGCACACCACTACGTTTTCCGTCAGGGCGATGGTCTGGAGTACCAGATTCAAATTCCTCTCCAAGCAGGTGCCGTCGCACACCACCACCACGGCGTGGGCGTCGCCGGAACGCAGGAAATCCCGTGCGACCTCCTCCTCCGCCGAGTGGGCATGGAGGGAATAGGTGCCGGGCAAGTCGATGAGATGGTAAGTGCGCCCGCCGTGCTGGCACGTTCCGCGGGCGGAGGCCACCGTCTTCCCCGGCCAGTTTCCGGTATGTTGTCTCATTCCGGTCAAGGCGTTGAACACTGTGGACTTGCCCACGTTTGGATTGCCCGCCAGCGCAACCACACGGTCATTCTCTCCCAAATGTTCCAGCAGAAGGCCGCCCTCCAACGTCCCCATGCCGGTCGATGATTTCGTCAGGCCCATAGGGCCTCACCCGCTTTCCCGCCCGCTCGCTTCATTGCGCACCGCGCTCCTCTCCGTCTATCGTTCCTGCCGCCATCCTATGCTGCGGGGCAGAAGGGGGTGCGGGAAAAAAGAAGCGCCGGCGTTAAAACGCCAGCGCCTCCTGTAATGTAACCGGCCGGTCCGCCCGCTCCAGCCGAACGCCTTGGGCGTCCTTCCGGCGCAGGGCAATCACTGCGCCCCGAATCAAATATGCGCATGGGTCGCCTGAAGGGCTTTTCGCCATACAGGTGACCTCTGTACCCGGTATTAGGCCAAGGTCGCGCAGGCGGCGCTCCATTGCGCTCTCGCCAGCCGTCACCTCAGTCACAAACGCGCTGTCGCCCAGCTTGAGGTCGCACAACGTCAGGGTGGTGCTCATGTTGCTACGCTCCTTCGCTCCTTTGCTTGGGAGGGTGCTTTCCCCTCGCTCTATCCTATGCGTAGGCGCGCCTTGCGTGCAGAGCAGAAAAGCGGAGCGGCCTGTTGGCCGCTCCGCTTGCTTACTTCATCTCAGGCCGTCTGCGCCTTTTCCTGCTCCTTGCCCAGCTTGACACATGTGCTGATGATACCCAGCAGCAGCCAGAACAGGAACATATTCCGTGGATAGAACCAGGTGTATTCCGCAATGGAGACAACCAGAATACCGCAGAAGCCCGCCACAGCCGCCGCCAGAAGGTTCTTCATCCGGCGGGAGCCATAGCCGTTGTAAAAGGCGCGCAGGCCGCTTTTGAGCTGGTACAGCAACAGCGCCAGAAAGCTCAATATGCCGCCGACGCCCATTTCACACCAGATTTGCAGATAGTTGTTGTGGGCGTGGATGGGGTAACTGCCGTCAAACATGGTGGGATAGGTCTCAAAGGCAGAGCGCACCACGTCGCTGCCCAGACCCACTCCGGTGTGCCAGCGGTCCTTCAGCAGGTTGCCCACCGCCTCATAGATGGCGAAGCGGTAGCTGGTGGAGGAGTCCTCCATATTGCCGATGGTGAAAATACGGTTGACGATGGTCTGGGGCAGCAGGGGCATGGCCGCCAGCCCCAGCACCACAAACAGGGGAATAAAGCGCCAGTTCTGCATTCCTACAAACACGATAAACGCCAGCGCCAGCCCAATCCAGCTTGCACGGCCATAGGTCATGCCGATGGCCACCAGACAAATGGCGGCGCCCAGCAGAACCATCAGCTTTGCGCCCGCGCCCTTCCAGTTCAGGAGCAGGGCGAGGAAGAAAGGCATGACCATAACCAGAATTTCCGCAAAGTTGTTGGGGTTGTCAAAGAAGGAATACACCCGCGCGGGCATTCCCTCGTTGAGCACAAGGTCTTGCTGGGAAGCCACCACCTCAATGCCAATGACACGCTGATAGCAGCCGTACAGCGAGGCGATAACCAAGCCCAGAAGCAGAAGGAAAATCAGCGTTTCCAACTGCTTGGTATTCTTGATGCAGCTCACCAGCAGGATAACGAGGATGAGGCAGGTCAGGTGGAAGCAGAGGAAGCGCAGGCTCAGCCGCCGCCCGTCGGAAAACAGGAAGCTGTACACCACGAAGATAGCATAGACGGCGAAAAACACGCTGAGTGCCTTGGTCTGCACTTTCATCTCATGCTGCGCCAGACCGCCCAAATAGAACAGTGCGGCCAGCGCTAATACGCCGGCAAAACCATAGAGGTTGTTCCACATACTGTGGGGCGCCACCAGCATGATTAGAAACAGCAAGCCCACCAGCAAATACATCCTGCTTTGCAGGCTGCCCAGCAGGCGCATGGCAATGCTGTTGTCAATCACGCGGGCCGCCTTGCGGTGTACCCAATCAAAGGCGCGGGGGATAAGATTGAGCACCCAGTCCACGGCGCGGCAAAAGAGGCTGTCCTCCCACCGCCGCGTCCAAACGCCCTCCCGCCAGAGGAATTGGCAGATGGCGCTCCCCGCCACCAAACGGCGGAAGCCCAGCCAAGCCCTGTGGAGAAAGCGGCCGATGCAGCTCTCCGCCCACGCGGTCTTGATGCTCTGCCACAGAGCGGCAAGGGCGCTCAAAAAAATGCTGTCGGAAGTGGTCATGCCTGCATCTCCTTTTCGCCGCAGGCCTTCAAATAGACCTGATAGGTGGCCTCCGCCATCTTGTGCACGTTGAATTTCTCCTCTACCGCCCGCAGAGCGCCCTCCTTGCAGGAGCGAAGCAGGGCGGGGTCGTCCATCAGCCTCTGCATGGCGGACGCCATGCTGTCCGGATTGTCGTACTCCACCAACAGGCCGCAGCCCGCCTCGTCGTTTACGATGTCCCGATTTCCCCCCATGTCGGTGGCGATGACGGGCAGGCCCGCCGCCATCGCCTCAATGATAAGGAAGGACAGGGCCTCGTGCTGGGACGAGTTCACATACAGGTCGCTGCCGTAATAGAGGTTTTTAATGTCCTTGCGAAAGCCGAGGAACTTTACCCGCTCGGAAAGCCCCAGTCCCTCCACCTGCCGCTTGGTCTCCTCCAGCAGGTCGCCGTCTCCCGCCAGCGCCATGCAGAAGGGCTTGTCCGTCCGCTGGGACAGTAGTTTCAGAGAGCGTATCAGGTACCTGTGGCCCTTGTCGTCCGCAAATCGGGAGGCGCACAGCATCACAAATGTGTCCTCCCCCACCCCCAGCTCCTGCCGCAGGGTGGACTCCACCGGCTCCTGCCACGCTTCCGGGTCTACAGCGTTGAAGATGACCTCGATTTTATCTTTGCTCCAGCCGTTCTGGACAAGCTGTTCCTTGCCCTTGTTGCACACGGCAATCATACGGTCCTGCTTGCCGTCCAGCATTTTGTTGGACAGGCGGGTGACGAAATCGTTGGCCATGACAAAATGGTAGGTGTATACAACCTTAACGCGGGGGTACCAGCTTTTCGCCAGCATGGCGATATAGTTTTCCCGCAGGTAGTGGCAGTGGATAACGTCAATCTTCAGCTTGATGCACAGCTCTGCCAAGGCGCGGGCGGCTTTGCGGTCAAAGCGGCTGTTCATCTCAATGCGGAAGGTCGGCACGCCCATGGCCTCCATCCGCTCCACCAGCAGGCCGGACTCGTTGTAGGCGAAATATGCCTCCACCTTTTCGTGGTTGAGGTAGCGTACCAGCGTCTCCACATAGCGCTCCGTCCCCGCCTTACCGGCAAAATTGAGCAGGTAAAGCACGCGTTTCATGCTCCCGCCTCCTTCCGTTTTATCACATATATGACAGTATTATAGCGGATTCTTCCTCCCCTGTCCACAATTTCCTGTATGGTTTCCCCTTTCATTCTTTAGCGGATTTGGATAAAATTTTTTCATCATTCTCCACCGTTTTTATCAAAAAGGCAAAAAGAGTGCTGGACGTACGGCGCAGGATGCTGTATGATAAGAAGAGAAACCATCTTCCGCATAATCATTCACTTTACCACTTTGGGAGGTATCGCTATGTACACATTCAAACCCGCCACCGAGCGCATCCAGCATATGCGCCAGCTCATCCGTGACCGCGTCATTCAGGTGGACGCCGCCTATGTCGACCTGTTCACTGAGCTGGACAAAAAGTACTTTCATGTTATGCCCATTATCAAGAAGGGTCTTATCTCGCTGGAGGTCGCCAAGCAGATGCACGTCACCGTGGAGGACTTCGAGCTGATTGTAGGCTCCAAGGGCAAATATTTCTGCGGCTCCACCACCGACCCCCGCTTCCGCGGCGGCATCGGCTTTGCCCTCGGCTGCGTGGAAAGCGGCGAGTGGATTATGTGTGACGACGGTCTCTACCACACGCCGGAGCATGACGAAATTCAGATGTCCATCGCCCCTGAGGATGTGGAAATTCTCCGCCGCAACGCTGAATATTGGTCGGATAAGGGCGTCGGCGCTGTGGCGCAGGCCTCCGCGCCTGACGGCTATGAGGAATTCCGCCGCCTGAACTCCTCCGATTACGGCGAGCTGCCCATGATGATGCTCCCCGCCGGCCATCTGATTGCCGGCTACCCCAAAATCATCAATCAGGGCTATGCCGCCATCCAGAAGGTTGCCGACGACTGGCTGGAGACCCACAAGGGCAACATGATGGGCGAGGATGCGGAGAAGTATCCCTTCTATAAGGCCGCCTCCCTCATGTGCCAGACCGCCAGCGAACTGTGCCTGCGCTATGCCGAGGCTGTGGCGCGCAAGCGTGGGGAGACTTCCGACCCCAAGCGCGTCAAGGAGCTGGAAATGATGGAGGACAGCCTGCGCTGGATGTCCAAGAACCCCGCCCGCAACTTCTTTGATGCTGTGCAGGGTACCATGATGTATCAGACCTTCATCCAGCTGTTCGACTCCTACCCCTCTCCTTCTCTGGGCCGTTTCGACCAGTACACCTGGCCCTATCTGAAGAAAGACTTGGAGTCCGGCGCCATCACTGAGGAATACGCGCAGGAGATTGTAGACGCTTTCTTCCTGAAGGCCAACTGCTTCTATCAGGGCGGCAGAGGGCGTCTGGGCCAGACCACCGGTATCGGCAACACCTATCAGCACACCACGCTGGGCGGCGTTATCCCCGCCACCGGCGAGGACGCCACCAACCCTGTTACCTACATGGTGCTGGAGACCGTGGGCCGTCTGCTGCTGCACGACCCCACCATCTCCCTGCGCATCAACAAGAATACGCCCGATGAGCTGTGGGACTGCGCCCTTGCCACCTCCAAGCTGGTGGGCGGCCTGCCCCTGTTCCAGAATGACGAGGTCATCATCCCCAGCCTCCAGCGCGAGCTTGGCTGGGACATTGAGGACGCCCGCGATTACGGCCTTATCGGCTGTCAGGAAATTGTGGGCTGCGGCAATGACTACCCCGCCGGCAACGGTATGCCCGCTCCCCACGCCTCTATCCATTACGGCGTGGCGCTCGCCATCGCCCTCAACGACGGCAAGAACCCCTTCAACGGCGAGCAGTGCCCCATCCATACCGGTTACCTCTATGAGATGAACAGCATCGAAGAGGTGCGCGAGGCCTACCGGAAAATCACGGAGTATGTGTTCAACTGGCACGTCACCCTGAACAACTACACCGAGCAGTTCATGCCCTACTTCTGGCCCCAGCCCGGCCTGTCCATCTCCATCGACGGCTGCATGGAGTCCGGCAAGGACATCGTTGCAGGCGGCGCCAAGCACAACTCCTTCGGCGGCACCGCCACCGGCCTGGCTACCATTGCAGATTCCTTCAATACCATCAAGTATATGTGCTTCGACAAGAAGCTCTGCACCACAAGGGAGCTGTATGATGCCGTCATGGCTAACTGGGAGGGCTATGAGCCGCTGCGGC
>JAAWDI010000015.1 GCA_022793685.1 Oscillospiraceae bacterium | reverse complement strand
TGGCGTGTTGCGGATAATCATCTTCTGGTTCTCACTGGAACCGGCCTTGAAAAAGTCCACGAGGGCGTCCTTTGCCTTGACCGCCATATCAATTACCTTGCCCAGAAAACCCATAATGGCCTCTATCGGCGCCGCCAGCGCGCTCTTCATCCCATCTACCGCGTCCGTCACCGCCGTGCGGATATTTGTCCATACCTCTGCCGTCTGCGTTTTCAGACTATTCCATGCTGCGCCGACGTTTTCTTTCAGGTTGGACGCCCGTTCCGATACCGTCGCCCTCAGACTCTCCCATGCACCGGCAACCGTGCCCTTGATGTTCTCCCACGCCTCGGACGCCCGTTTTGATATTCCGCTCCACAAGCCGCTGAAAAAACCTGCTATCGGCTGGATAATGGTCTCGTTCATCCAGCCCTTGAACGCAATCCATGTATTCTGAATGGCAGACACTACGGCCAGCACCGCATCCCGCATTCTTTCCCAGACTGCCTTCAGGCCCTCTGCCGCTCGGGATACGCCTTCCATCGCCATGTTAAAATCTCCGGTCAGAATGCCCACCAGCGCCTCAAACAGGCCGATTATAACGTCCAGCGCACCGACAAACACGCCGCCTGCCCATTGCCCCACTGGCTTTAGAAAGTTGTTCCAAAGCCACTGAAATACAGGCTTGGCCGCTTCAGTCACATTGTTCAGTCCCCGCAGAGCAATCGTGACGACATCCAAAAATCGAGGCAGCACCTCATTGCATACCCATGAACCGATTGGAAGCATTACATTGCTGTAAAACCACCGCAAGCCTTCCCCCACATGCTCGGCGAACGGAGCCAACGCACCCCTCAATCGGGCAAGCGCCTCCCGTAATTTTCCTGTTGCCGCCAGAATACCTGCCACCATATCCGTCAAAGGCGGCTCCGCTTGCCCTTTTTGCCCTGCACCTTGGCCGCTTGCCGTTGCAGAGCCTCCAGATGCAGCTTTCAGCACATTCAGCGTGTCAAAACCTGCCAATACTTTTTTCTGCGCCGTGCCTGTCTTTTTTGTGGCTTTTGTCAAAGCCTTCTGCTCCTTCACGCCCGCCTGTATAGCGTTCGCGGTATCTGCCGCATTGCTCTGTATGTGAAAAAAGCCTCGTACCACCGCCTGTATCTGTTGCGCTGCCGAGACTGCTGTGGATGCAAGCTCCTGTATCATGCTCACCGCCGGAATCATGGCCGCTGTCAAGCCCTGTCTTGCCGATGCCACCAACGCGTCCATGCCGCTGCTCATCAGGCGAACCTGCTCCTCCCATAATCCGGACAGCTTTTTGCCTACCTCATCCACACGCTCCTCGAACACGGCAAAGCCCTTCGCCGCCGACCGTCCGAGCTCATCCATCGTCTTGGAATCAAATGCGGCAGCCACCGCGCCATTCAGCCTTTTTACCAGTCCGCACACTGCATTTATGTCAGTTTTTAACTTCGCTGTGGCAGCTTCTGCCCGCTTAACGTCCACCGTCACTTTCCCGTCCATCGTTCTCTCCTTCCCGCTTTCTTTTTGCCGTTTTATGCCTATGGGCCAAAAAGGCCGCCCCTTGGGGCAGCCTTTTTACCCAGATGGGTATATACTCACCGAATGGTTTCGCTTCCGTCTCCATCCAGCAGCGCAAGAAGCCGCTTTCGCTCCTCCACTTCCTCATCGGTATAGTGCTTTTGGAAGTCCACCTGTTCCCGGTGTTCCCGGTAATATTCCTGCTCCCAATCCAACAGCTTTTTGCCCCGACGCCGTTTGTCTCGGATGCCTATCACCGTAGCAAGGCTCCCCTCTCCAACAGCGGAAAACCATCCCAAGAACGTCCACCAGTGGCAAAACGGCATGGCGCGCACCTCACGGCCGGCCACCTTGTTTACTCCAGATACAATCAGCCCTGCATCCTGCTCCCAATCAAGGAGCTTCGGTCCCGGTTTGCCCTTGTCCTCCTCACCGCCGTTAAGAAAAGTCATAAGCCACACAGCGGCCTCCTGGTAGTCTCTCTCCGGCATGGCCTCAAAGCCCTCATAAAACAGCGCCAACGCCACATAAAGCCTTGTTTGGGCGTCTGCCTCCTCCTTGTTCAAACGGGTCAGAATATCCAGCACGTCCCGAAAATCAGCATGGATGGCGTATAGCCTCCCATTGATTTTCGCTTTCTCCGGCAGAGTCCAACGGTTCATTCCCCGGCTGCTGCCCTTCTGGCCTTGGCTTGAGCCACGGCTTCTGCGGCCGCCTCTTTGCGGTGCTGTTTTACGCCTTCCTCCAAAATTGGCTGAAACGCCTCCAGCACATTTACCACAATGCGTTGTCCGTTTTGTCCCACCGCCATCAGATTGACGCCGCCCAGGATGCGTTCAAAATCGTTTTCCGGGCCAAAAACATAAGAAAGCCGCTCCTTCACCTTTTTATCCAGCTCACCCATCAGGCCCAATAAGGCCACCGCGTCCTCTTTATCCAATCGCTCCGCCCGTTTGCGGAAGTCCTCTTCCACGGCGGGCAGTTCCTCCGCCACCTCAAAAAAGCGGCGGTACACATTTGGGTCGGACGGATTGAAGCGAAGCAGTTCCTTCCCATTTACCTCAAATTCTTTGATGCCATCGTCAAATTTCAGCCTTGCCGGCATATTCTTCACTCCTTCGTGAACACCTTGGTAGCAGGGTCAAACAGCCCTTTTTCCTTCTCGCCGTTGTAGTGGACATTGAAGGGAATCTGATAGCCCGTGCTGTCGCCGCCGTAGCTGCTCACCTCAATGACCGCCTTCTCACGGATGGCGGGATATCCCCCCTCGCCGGACGTTTCCCACAGATGTACCTCCACCACGTCGGTGTTGCAGTCGTCCAGCGTCAATGCGCCATCCACGATAGCCTGCAAGCGTTCAAACAGCGGGTCGCCCTTCTCCGCATAGTACGGCTCCACGCTGCCGCTCTTTTCATAGCCCGTCACCAGCACCGAAGTCTCGCCCAGAATGTTCTTGGTCGTCTCCACCTCGGCAGACAGCTCTGCGCTGTACTCCTCCAAATCCTTGCCCAGCCGCACATACTCCGCCGTGCCGCTTACTGCGGCATTGATATAGTGCGCCATATATTTCCGCTCGATTTTCGCCATTTACTCTCCTTCTTTCTCATATGTCAGTCGGAGCGGCAGCTCATAAATGCCTGTTCCGCCGCCTTCCGCTCGTTTCAGCGCTCCTCTTACACACTGCAAATCCAGCGCTGTGTTGCCCTCCGGCAATTCCGGCAGAATACCCTGCGCCCGCTGTTTGTCCAGCCAACCTGTCATTTCTTCCAGCTTGGTATGGTTTTCCTGCCTCTCCCTCTCGCTGCTCAGGGCAAAGCGCAGATGCAGCCGGAACTCTCCTGTGCGTACTACCGCGCCGGTGATGCTTTCCCGCACAACTTTTTCGCTTTGAGGAACAAGCGCGCAGCTTCCGTCCTTTTCACCGGCCAAGTCCGTACGCACTTCTCTCAATGCAGGGCACTGGGAAAGGTATTCCCGCAGTCCTTCCAAAATGGTCGTCACTGCACCGTCACCTCCCAGTGGGCCAGGTTTTCCGGCGCGTCATGCACCGCCACCGCTGTGACGGTATATCCGCCCTTGCCAGCCAGCATCCGTAACGGCGAGCCTTCGCACTCCAAAGGCCCCTCCCCTTTGCACACCACGTCTCCCGGCCTGAGCGTCCACGCCGCCGCTTCCTCGCCCAGCTTGCCAAACAGTTCCGGCGGGCAATATACCTTTTTTCCGCTCTTAACGTCAAACGGGATATATAGCTTGCCTGCTCCCGTTTCTTCGGCAGACGGCGTCGCCTTACCGCCCAACTTTCGGGCATATTGCTCCTGCCAGCACACACCGGTCAGCACCACCGCCTCCCAGCGCTCGCCCTCCCTTGCGTCCATCCAGTTGTAGACCGTCACTGTTTGGGAGAAAAATTCGCTTCCTTTCATGCCCAGCCCACCGTTCGCATCAACCCGGCCGTGGCCAAATATATCTGCGCCGCTTCCAGCAGGGCGCGGCAGACCGCGCGGTCGGGCTGTTGCGCATAGGTGCGGGACCATTCTCCGATTTTTTCTGCCGTCACCGCGCCGCCCTTCTCCTGCTTCTGCCAAACCTCCGCCACTGCGCACACCGCTTTTTTCACGCAGTCCAAAGCCTTCTGTGCCGCCGCTTCGCCGCCCGTTATGTAGTCCACGAATCGCTCGCCGCGCTCTTCCAACAGGGAAAAATCCTCTTCCGCAATTTCTTGGCCCAGGTACACATCTGTGTAATAGCTGTATTCCACCCACGCCATGGCGTCAGCCCAGATAGCGCACAGCCAGCTCAGGATACATGGTCTTAAAGCCATACAGTACATCCATCGACAGCATTTCCTTCTTGTAGGTCATGTTATAGCCCCGCACCACACGCAGGGACACGCCGTTGTAGGAAGTAACATAGCTCTCCACACCGGAGGGCGCCACCAGCGGCCGCGTCACAAAGGCAAAGGCGGCGGGGTGGAACACCAGATTGGCCGTGTGGTCGCCCAGCACTGTCACCACTGTGGCGGTGTTCACATTCTTCTTCAGGGCAGGGTACAGCTCCACCGTGATTTCATTGCCTTCCGCCTCAGCATCCGCTGTCACCACATAGCTGTCGCCTAAAATCGTCAGGATGTCGCCCTTCACCAGCGTGCCGGTCAAAGAAGCGCCGGACAGGGTAAGCGCAGTGCTCCCCGCGGCAGCGGCCGCCTTTGGCTTCCCTCCGTCGGACAAGGTGCCTTTCTTATGGTGCTTCACTGCCTGGGACATATAGTTTTCCAGCCGCATCACGCGGCCCAGGCTTCCCTCCTCCAGCGCTGGGGTGGAGCCGGACTTATCCGCGTTCACAATGGCAGGCACCGTCACCAGCTTGGCGTCTGCCTCAGTGTCCCACAGGGCATAACGGGGGGATACCGGCACATTGTTCGCATTGAGCGCCTTGCGTGCGGCGGCCAGGTCGTCCAGCGAGCTGGGGGTAACGCCCGCAGTGCCGCACACATAGGGGATGTCCTTGTACAGCTCCAAGCCGTCAGAGTTGATTTTCTCCGCCAGCGCAGCGGCCGCCGGCTCCAGAAATTGCCGGTTCAAATCGTCGATGGAGGTCGCACCCTGAAGGGCTGTAATCTCCACATCCACAGTCGCAATCTTGTCCAGCTTCACCGGCACGGTGGTCTCCACCAAGTCCTCCGGGGTCACGCCCTCGTTCTGGTCAAACTCCTTTGCTTCCAGCACCGTGGGTCGGCGCACCTGAATGGTGTCGCCCAGATTTCTGGCATAGTCGCCGGAAAAGTCCTTGTATGCCAACCCGGGAAATACCATATTGTCCAGCAATCTGGGCAGTGTGTTGCGCGCAATCTCCTGAATGGTAATAAACTGATTTGCCATAATATTTCTCTCCTTTTCTCTGTTGCCTGTTTCTACTTGAATTGACTTACCGTTTTTTCATCACTGCGGCATAATATTCCGCATCGCTGAGGCCGCTCAGGTCTGTGCCGCCCATGCGGCCATGGCTGAAACCGCTGTCAAAGTGGACCGCCATTCCGTTTTCCGCAGCGTTTTTTCCGCTGCGCGCCGTTTCAAACAGATAGCCGTCGCTCTTTTTCAGCGCCTCGACCTGCTCATTCAGGCCTGTCAGCTCCCCGTCCGCCGTCAGTTCCACCCGCTCAAGGTCAAGTGCCGCCTTTACCACCTTTGGGTTCTTCGCTCCGGCAGCAGCCAAAGCCAGCAGAACCGCTTGCTCCTTCAGCGCGCCGCGCAGCCGTTCCACCTCCTCGTTCAGCAGCGTAAACACCTGCTCTGCCTGCTCTGCCGTGAGGCCAAAGCTCACCAGTTTTTCCTTTTCCATCCTTCTCCACACTCCTTTTTCATTCTTCCTGCGTCGTTCCCATGACCGCACCGTCCATCACAGCCTTTCGGGCGGTCTCTTCATCCTCGCCGTACCATTTGGCGCGGTACTCCCACTTTTGGAGAAAGCCGTCCCGCACATCTTTCCGGTCGCGTTCCCGCTCCTCCTCCTTGTCGATGATGTAGCTGTCCTCAAAATTTACCGCCACATTGGTTTGCGGGTCTACCTCAGCGCCGCAGACCGCCTTTCCGGCCCACAAAATTCCGCGCACGATACCCCGCAAAAATTCCTCCACAGCCACATAGTGCTTGGCCGCATTCTGTACCAGTTCCTGCCGGTCTCCGGTATATTGGGTGGCCGTCACAATGTTCCCGCCGCTTGCAAATTGATAGTGCTTCGTGCCAAACCCCACCTTGAAGGAGAGATAATCCAACTGGGCCTGCACGCCATCCATGTTTTCCTGCACCCGCAAAGCAGGGTTGAATTCTTGAATGAGGTCCCGTCCGTCCCCCAGGTCGCGGTCTCCGATGGTGGTGAAAAGCTGCTGCGCCACGTCGTCGGGCGTGATAACGTACCCGCTCTCGTCCCGTCGGGTCAGCTCGCTGTTCACAAACACCTTCTTGCCTCCCAATTTCAGGTCACGGCAAAAATTGTTGTACGCTAGGTCCACCCCCGTCAGGTTGTCAATGGCGTTTGCAAACACCGAGATGCCGAGGGCGGTGGACTCGTCCACATTGTTGACGATATTGGGCTTCACCAGCGAAAACAGCGGCACATCGCTTCCGGTGTGCCACTCTCCGGCCACCCCTTCCGGCAGCGGAGCGTCCTCCAGTACGCCGTGCTTTTCCGTACAGCAGCGGTTCCTGATGGTGTAGCCGTCCTTTTCCAGCGTGTGGGTTTCAATGTATATCCTCGTTTCTCCCTCTGAAAGCACCTCGCTGACGAATGCGGCGTCCACCACTCGTCCCGCTCGGACAGTAATGGGGATAATACCCGACGCGGGCAAAAACTCCATTTCGATTGTTGCTTCCGCGTGAGGAAGTACATAACCCTTTTTATTCAGGGCCATATTCCGCATTCGGAGCACCACCGCGCCGGTACCGGACGCGAATGCCTTCTCCACCAGCTCATTGCCTCTCAGCCAAAATGCGTTGTGTCCCAGAACGCCGCCCAAACCACTCTCTTCCTCCGTCCCCTGCAAAAAGGCGGAGGATGCTGCGTCGCCCACGCCGATGGTAGTCTTGTCATTCAGCAGAATTGATGCCCAGTCCTCACACACCTTCTTGCCCATGCGCATGGTATATAGCTTTCGTTCCATCCGCTTTCCATTGGCAGCGGTTTCCACAAAGGTGTGAAATGGCTTGTAGAACCCTCTCCACCAGCACATCCACTCTTCAATTTGCGCATAGTATTCCGCCGAGAGAGATAACCCCTGCCGCCGGTTCAGGTCGTCAATCACCGTTGTGATATTCAAACAATCACCTCTTTTGTTCCGGGACGGCCAACTTCCGCCCCTTTTCTTCTTTCTCGTTTGGCCTTGCTATCGGCAGGAGTTTTTTCAAAAACCGTTCCCACGAGTACTCAAACGCGTCCACAATATCGATGTCGCTGGTAAAGTCATCCAGCCGCACGTCTTTTCCCTGCTCTGCCGCTGTCTTGTCCCACATGGCGTTCCGCAACCCATCAACCACCAATCCGCACGGCCGCATGATTTTCATCCGCCCCGTATTCAGCAGTGTTTCCGTACACCGGATGCGCTCTTTGATGGGGTTCTTTGCACAATCGCAAACCTTCAACGGCAAGCCTGCCCTGCCGCACGCTTTTCTCAGACCGTTTATCAGGTACTGCGCCTCGCTGTCCGCAAAGCAATACCGTATATTCAGCCCCGGCCATGCGCTGCTCAGCCTGTGCACAAAGCCCAAAAATTCTTGATTGACCCGCTCGCCGTCAATGTCTCCTTTGGTGCCCTCAATGTGATAGTCAGACAATACCGTCAGCTTTGTGAAGTTCCGGTGTACCGCTGTGGCCACAAAAGTGGTGAGGGAGCGGTTCCCGCCGAAATCCACGCCAATGGAAATAAAGTCCACGTCTCCGGCCCATGTCCGGTAATCGTTTCCCTCCGGCCTGTCCATTAAAAACGGCTCTGGATTCCGTGCAAAGCTCTGATAAATAGCGCCTTCTGCCGCTACCCACCTGCCCAGAATAAACCGCTCGTAATATACGCCTGTATATTCCTTTTTTAACGCCTCCACATAGCTCTGGTCCAGCATCGGGTTGTCCTCCATATGAAAGGAGCATACCAGCATGTCCAGCTTCTCCTGCCTGTTCAGATAGTTCCGCATCAGCCAATGCCGTGGGTTATCCGGATTGGTGGTGGCAAACAGCCGCGCCCCGGGGAGCGACAGCCTGGAAAGCAGCATCGTAAAAAAATCCTCTGGGAAGAGGGTCAACTCATCACACAGCGCCCCCTGTAACGTCATGCCTCTGATTTTGCTTTCCGCCCTGGTATCGCAGCCTCCTTCCAGATAAACCTTCCGTCCAAACAGCTTTCCGTCCTTCTTTTGCAGGGAATATGTAAAATTCTTCTCTCCCACCAACGACTGTAAAAGCTCCAGGCAATTCCGCTTCAGGCTCATCAGCGTTTTTGCCGCCATAAGGTATACCCCATTTTCCGGCATAGACGCCACCCAAAACGCCCACAGCACTAGTGCAATCCATGTCTTACCCGAGCGCACGGAGCCATCCAGTAGATTGATGCGCCGCAGCTGACCGTTCCGCCACAGTTCCAGCAGCTCCCACTGCTTTCTGCTGTAAACTGGCACCGCTTATCCTCCCTCCATCAGCCCTTTAATGAGGTCCGCCAGCATACCGTTCCCCTCCTGCGGTTCCTGCTCTTCCTTTCGGTCTATCAGGGTGCGCATTTCCTTAAACGCGCTTGTGTCCCCTTCTTTTGCCTTCTTCAGCAGAGCGGAAACCAGCAGCATTGCGTTGCTGCGCAGTTCTTCCGGCACGCCCAGCTCTGCCAGCCGTTCCGTATCCTTTTCATCCTTTACCGGCATCTTGAGCAGCCTGCGCGTCTCTTCCTCCAGTTCCGCCATTCCATGCCTTCCCCCCTCTCTGTTGGCCTTATTCTATCTCCCTTTTCTGGCCTTTGGGGTTCAACCTGCGCTTATGCCGCCCGTAGGCTGCGTATTTTCGCACTTTATCCTGTCACGCTCGCACTGGGCACCGCAGCCGGTCAAACAAGCTGCTCCGCCTGCACAAGCCGGACTCCGGCGCTCTTGTGCCTGCGTTCCGCTTTTCGCTCCGCGCTTGTTCTCCCTGCGCGACCTATGTCCGCGCTTCTTTGCTTGCAATCCCTTCCAATTTCCAGTATAATGGCTTTGCTATTGGTAAAATCTTTACAGGGCCTTTTCAACATCTGCAAGGGGGTGTCCCATGACCAAGGAACAAGCCTTTGAATTTCTTGACCGCACTGCCCGCGGAATTGCAGAAACCTTCGGCAGTTGTTGTGAGACTTTGGTGCATGATTTTTCCCTGCCCACCCACCCTATCCTGTCCATCTATAACGGTCATGTCTCCGGTCGGGAAATCGGCTCTACTTTTGACATTTTAGGCACCACCCGCGCCTTGGACGAAGAAGCCTCTGTCAGCGACCTCGTCAACCTCTACGCCGCTACTCCCGACGGACGGCAAATTAAAAGCTCCACCTTTCACCTGATTGGTGAGGACTACAATCTGGCCCTCGGCGTTAATTTTGATTTTTCCTCTCTGATTTACGCCAACCGTATTTTGGTTGACCTGATGAGCGCTGACGCCGACCTCAAAAGCGCCATGTGGCAATCCGGTGATGCCGCTCTCAACGCCGTCTTTGAGGAATGTCTCGCCGCCGTTGGCAAACCGGTAAACAGCCTCACAAAAAAGGACCGCATCAAGGTCATCGCTTTGCTGGAGCAAAAAAACGCCTTTTCCTACCGCAAGTCAGTGCCTTTTGTGGCCAAGCGTCTTGGAGTATCCCGCTATACGGTCTATAAATATCTTGGCGAACTCAGCGATGCCGAGGCCGCCCTTAAGGAAGGAGACAACCAAGCTTGAAAACGGAATACCGTCAACAAATCGAGGACTGGTTTGCCGATAAACGCGACCCCTTTCTCCGCGATGTGGCCCGTCTGGTTCGGGTGCGCAGCGTTAAAGGGGAAGCGCAGGCCAACGCCCCCTTCGGCGTTGGCCCTGCCGCCGCACTAGACGAAGCCCTCGCCCTTTGCAGCGACCTGGGCCTTTCCGCACGGGACTATGACCGCCATGTGGGCGAGGTTACCCTCGCCACGGAAAAGGACAGCATCCTCCACGTCCTTGGCCATTTGGACGTCGTAGATGAAGGTTCCGGCTGGACAGTGACCGAACCGTACGCTCCCCGTCTGGTGGACGGGATGATTTATGGGCGCGGCACTGACGACGATAAGGGACCTATCGTAGCCGTCCTCTATGCGATGAAGGCGGTTCAGGAGTTGGGCCTGCCTCTCAAGCACGGCATGAAGCTCATCATGGGCACCGATGAGGAAAGCGGCTCTGCCGACATCGCCTATTATTATTCTAAAGAGCCGTTTGCACCCTATTCCTTCACTCCTGACGCCGCCTTTCCTGTCACCAATGTGGAAAAAGGCAGCTATAAGCCTACCTTTACTATGGACTTCGAGGCTGACAGCGCCCTCCCAAGAGTCGCCTCGTTCCACGGAGGCGTACGCATCAATGTCCTCCCCGGCGAGGCAACGGCCGAAATTGCCGGGATGGATGCCTTTACCCTTGGCCCGTTGGCTGTACCTTTCGCGCAGAAATTCGGCGTCACCTTCGCCTCTACCGAAATCGCCGTTGGCACCCGCATCCGCTGCACCGGAAAAAGCGCCCATGCTTCCACGCCGGAGGAAGGTGTCAACGCCATTACAGCCCTGCTGGCCTTTTTGGCTTCCCTCCCCTTGGCCGATTGCGGCAGCACCCGCGCCATTCGCAGTCTTGCAGAGCTTTTCCCCCACGGTGATTGGAGCGGCTCTGCTTTGGGAATCGCTCAAAGCGACGATGTCTCCGGCAGCCTGACCGTGGCTTTTTCCCTGCTCGATATGGACGAAACCCACCTAACCGGCCGGTTTGACGCCCGTATCCCCGTCTGCGCCACAGAGGAAAACTGCCGCGTCACGGCGGAACGAGCCCTCCGTTCCCGCGGTTTTTCCGTTTCCGGCGAGCTGGAGGCCCCCCACCATACTCCGGCAGACGGTCCCTTTATCCGTACCCTGCTTGACTGTTATGAAGCGTACACCGGAAATTCCGGCGAATGCCAGTCCACCGGCGGCGGCACTTATGTTCACAATATTCCCGGCGGCGTTGCCTTTGGATGTGGAATGCCCGGCTTCCAGTCTAACCTCCACGGGCCTGACGAACACGCTTGTCTTGAGGATTTGCTTACTTCCTCAAAGCTATTTGCGCAGGTTATTTTGGAGCTTTGCGGCCCCGACAGTTCTTTTTGACCCAACTCATAACAAAAAGGAGTCTTGAACATGAAAAAGATGAAAGCCCTTGGCGCTGCGCTTCTTGCCGCTCTCCTCTGCTTCAGCCTCGCCGCCTGCGGCGGCAGCGGCGACCTGACCGCAACCGAAGCCACCACCTATGTGCAGGGTCTTCTGGACCGCACCTTCCTGGGCCAGTTCAACGAGGACTATATGGACTTGGTCGGCACCTCGAAGGAAACAATGGAGGAGTACTATCGCGACGGTCTGGTCACGGAAGCAGAGCGTTTTATCTACTATTATGACTTGGTTGATGTAGACGACGATTTGAAGCAGGAAATCGTTGATTTTTACGAGCAGCTTTACAAGTCCTCCAAGTACGAGGTCGCCCCAGCGGCGAAACTGTCCACCGGTGGCTTTGCCTGTGAGGTCACCGTTTACTCCATTGACCTTGCCGGCGCGATGGACGACCCCACGGAAGAGCTTTACAACTCCATCTTCGGTCAGTACACCAACGAAGAAATTCAGGCTATGTCTGATGAGGACTATGCCCAGTTAGAAGTCCAGTGGCGTGAAGGTGTTGTAGACTTGGCCTACGACGCTCTGCCCAACATCACCAATTCTGAAACCGCTACTTACATCACCGTTCAGGTCAAGCTGGACGAGGAAGACGATATGTGGAGCCTTGTCGACACCGATTTTGACGCCGTCGACTCTGCCATCATCGCCTATTAAGAATGTCACAGCCCGGAAAGGAGTTGCCGACATGAGTGCAGCCGCTAACCGCCGACAAACCATTTTGAATCTGCTTCGCACCGCTCAGGCGCCGGTGGCAGCTTCCAAACTGGCTGAACGTCTGGGGGTCAGCCGTCAAATCATCGTAGGTGATATAGCCCTGCTTCGGGCCTCTGGGGAGGCCATTTCCGCCACGCCCCGCGGCTATGTCCTCGCCAGCGGAGCCGACCCTGACGGCGCAGTACTCCGCACCGTCGCCTGTACCCATTCCGCTGACGAAATGGGCCGGGAGCTGACCGCCATTGTGGATGCCGGCGGCGAAGTGTTGGATGTCATCGTAGAGCATCCGGTCTATGGCCAGTTGACCGGTCAACTCCGTCTCTCTAACCGGCGCGACGTGGACAGCTTCCTCCATCGGGTTGCAGGCGCTGGGCCGCTCTCCAGCCTTACCGGCGGTATCCACCTGCACACTCTTCGCGCACCGGACGAGTCCACCATGGCCGCTGTCATAAAGTCACTCCGTGTCGGCGGTTTCCTTCTTTCCGAGGAATAAGCGCATAAAAAAACGCCCTCCTGTTATTTGCAGGAGGGCGCTTTTTATTATCGTCTCTTTTTCCGTTTGGGTGCAAACCGTCGGCCTTGATTCCGCTGCTTCCCCGGCAGGGACGGCAGCTTTGTCATAGTGCGCTTTGCTTCCCTCCCCGGCCGCTGTACCGTTCTTTCCCCTTCAAGCGCCAAGTCAATGCGTCCGGTGGCAGGCTCTGCCGCCACACAAACTACCGTCAGCGGCATTCCCACATGGTACACTGTGCCGGTACGCTCTCCCACCAGCCGAAGCCGCTGTTCCTCATAGCCGTACCGGTCTTCCGGCAATGCCTCTGCCGGTAAGAATCCTTCCACACCGCACGCCAGCATCACAAACAGCCCAGCCCTGGACGCTCCCGTCACAACCCCGGAAAATACCTCTCCCACATGGCCGGCCATATACTCCGCCATATAGAGCTTTTCAATTTCCCGCTCAGCGTTCTGGGCCGCAATTTCCCTCTGGGACGCCTGCTCTGCCGCCTTCTCCGCAAAAGCTCTGGCCTTCTTTTCCGCCCCTGCGGTCATGCCTCCGTCCAGCAGCTGCCCCAAAAAGCGGTGCACCACCAAATCGGGATAACGCCGAATGGGCGATGTGAAGTGGCAATAAAACTCCGCCGCAAGTCCGAAATGCCCCGCATTTTCCGCTCCATAGCGGGCCTTCATCATAGAACGGAGCACCATGGTATTCACCGCCAGTTCTTCTGGCTTGCCATGAGCCTCCTTCAGCACCCGCCGCAGGGAACCGTGGTCTGCCGTTTTGAGGTCATATCCAAGGGAAGCAAGCATCAGCCTCAGCCCCTCCGTCTTACTGCCGGAAGGCTTCTCGTGTATCCGGTACACCGCCGGTTTGCGAAACGTGGCCAAGTGCTCTGCAACCGTCTCGTTTGCAGCCAGCATACATTGCTCAATCAGCTTTTCCGCCTGCCCCTGTTCCCTTGGTTCCACTCCCATTGGGCGGCCCTCTTTGTCGCAGACGATAAAAACCTCGCTGGATGCCAAATCAAGAGAACCACGGTTTGCCCGTTTCCGCTCCTGTGCCGCCGCCACTTCTGCCAACCCCTTCAGCAGCGGCAAAATATGCGCGTACCGCTCTTCCAGCGCCTCGTCACCGCCACGCAGCAGCACGTTGCAATCCTCATACGTCATCCGTTCAGCCGTGCGGATGATGCTCCTTCGGATGACATGTTCCACTACCCGGCCATCCTCGTCCAGCGTCATCAAGCAGCTCATCGTCAACCGGTCTACATTGGGGTTGAGCGAGCATATCCCGTTAGACAGCTCTCGCGGCAGCATGGGTACCACCTGGTCCGCAAAATAGACCGATGTTCCCCGCTGAAATGCCTCGCGGTCCAATGCGCTGCCCGGCGTTACATAGTGGCTCACATCTGCAATATGAACGCCCAGCACCAGTCTCCCCCGGTTGTCTTTTCCAAGGGAAACTGCATCATCCAAATCCTTGGCCCCCGCCCCATCGATGGTGATGACGGTTTCATTCCGCAGGTCAAGGCGGCCCTCCGCCGTTTCAGCAGATACTTCCTTTGGTGCGGCGCCAGCCTCTCTCAGCGCATCAGGCGGAAATTCCCGTTCGATTTCGTTGCGGCACAGCACCGCCTCCACGGCGCTTTCCCGCCGCCCGGCAGGGCCGAATACCGCCCGCAGCGTCCCCAGCGGCGCGCCGTCCTTTCCGCCATAGGACACCATATCCACAGCGGCCTTATCTCCAGTCCGAAGGTTCTTTACCTTGCCCACCAGCCGCACAGCGGCGGGCAAATTGGGGGAGTCCGGAAGCAGGCAAAGCGCACGCCCCAGCTTCTTCAATGTTCCGGTTACGATGGCATTGCTGCGCTTCTGTACCGCAACCACCCGTCCGGCAGTGCGGCCCAATGCGTCCTCGCCTTCTACCACAGCCTCTACCCGGTCGTTGTGCCATGCGCCGCCATCTTTTCTGGGTGGGATAAACAGGTCGCCGCTCTCCATCTGCTCATCTGGTACCACAAAGCCATATCCTTTTCCCGATGCGCGGTATATCCCTACCACCATGCGCTTGTTTTCCAAGTGTTCCATGCCTGCTCCTTTTGGTAAAATCATTGTCGCCTTATTTTTTGCGAAACCGTTCTGCTTATGCCATAAAAAACCGGCGCGCCTGACAGACGCGCCGACTCTTCTTATTTTGTGGCCCAGTTCCCCGTAGCTTCCGCCGTGAGATAGGCATTGATAAAACCATCCAGGTCGCCGTCCATCACGCCGCTCACGTTGCTGGTTTCAAAGGCTGTCCTGTTATCCTTCACCAACTGGTACGGCATAAATACATAAGAACGAATCTGACTGCCCCACTCGATTTTAAGCTGTACGCCCTTAATGTCGGAGATTTTCTCCGCATGAGCCTGCATTTGCAGCTCCACCAGCTTGGAACGCAGCATCCGCATGGCAGTATCCCTGTTCTGGAACTGGCTTCGCTCAGTCTGGCAAGCCACCACCACGCCGGTCGGCTTGTGAATCAGCCGCACAGCAGACGATGTCTTGTTAATGTGCTGTCCGCCTGCGCCGGAGGAACGGTACACCTGCATTTCGATGTCCTCCTGCCGGATGTCCACTTCCACATCATCAGGAATTTCCGGCATGACCTCCAACGCGGCAAAGGAGGTCTGCCGCCGGGCGTTGGCGTCAAAGGGAGAAACACGCACCAGACGGTGCACGCCGTTTTCGCTCTTCAAATAACCATAGGCATTCTCACCTGAAATCAGAATGGTAGCCGACTTAATACCCGCCTCGTCTCCGTCAAGATAGTCCAGCACCTGATAGGAAAATCCGTGACGCTCTGCCCAACGGGTATACATACGGTACAGCATCTGACACCAGTCCTGCGCCTCTGTGCCGCCTGCGCCAGCATGGAAAGTCAAGATAGCGTTGGAAGCATCATACTCTCCACGCAGCAGAGTAGCAAGCCGTGCCTCTTCCATTTCTCTGAGTAGCGCGTCATATCCTTCTTCCAGTTCCGGCAATAAAGAGAGGTCTTCCTCCTCGCTTCCCATTTCGCACAGCGTCAGCATATCAGACAGCTGACCCTCCCGCTTTTTCTGCCCGTCCACTTTGTCCTGCAAGTTCTTGATGCGCTGTTGAACCTTCTGAGCTTTCTCCAGATTGTCCCAAAAACCGTCGGCCGCAGACTGCGCCTGCAGCATATCCAGTTCATTTTCAGCACTCTCTAAATCAAGCGCTTCACCCAAAGCTTTCAAATCAGGGCGCAGATTGTTCAGCTTAATCTTATACTCGTCAAATTCCAGCATTCTGTCCACACTCTCGTTATAGGATTGGAAAGAGAGGTATAACCCTCCATTTTTATCTTCTATTATAAGGGGTGAACTGCCGATTGTAAAGCGGAATCTGTCACAACAATCCCATCGCCTCCGCGACCCGCGCAATAAAATCTCCCTGATACCGCCGCGCCGTCATATATGAGACTGCCTCTGCCAGCGCCGCCCCCTCCAAGGTGTGACTGCGGCGAAAAAGCACCCGTTCCACAATTCCCCGCCGTTCTTTCCCATCTGGCAGCGAAGTAATGGCCCCAAGGGCGGCTTCCACTGCCAAGCGTTCCCGCCTGTCCGCACGGTTCAAGGCGTCCAGCGGCACTTTTTTCAACCCGGGATAGGCCCGCGCTACATTTTTGATATATCCCCACCACCGGTACCTTGGCCTGCTCATGACCGCCGCCCCCTTCCATCTTTACCGCAGCCATTCCTCATACATCCACCAGTTCTCTTCCACGAAGCCATCAATCATAGACGGTTCATTCTCTGCCAAATAGTCAAAGAACTCCCTGGCATAGACCTCCGCAAACGCTTTGCGATCCTCTCTTGTGTCTTTGATTTCCTCATTCCCCGTCGGGTATCCCGTCTCCAGTGCCCAAGTCACGTCCGGATGTTCCAGTTCCTTCATCTTTTTTACTCCTTCCCGGAAAATAAGTTGCAAAAGTTTATTTATTGTGTTAGAATTTGAAGTGGAAATTCCTTTTTCTTTCAAATATGCAACTTACGCAATCTTTACTGTATTATAAAATAAACTTTCGCAACTGTCAAGCTTCTTTTTTACTACTTACGCAACCTCTTTGGGAAGGGAGTCTCTCTCATGTTTTACGCAAACTTTCTCCGCCTGTGCAATGAAGCCGGTAAAGCGCCGTCAGCAGTAGCCTTGGAGTTGGGATTGGAAAAATCCACTGTAACCCGTTGGAAGCAGGGTAGTAAGCCCACTGATGCCACACTCCATAAAATCGCGGACTATTTTTTCACCACACCTGAAGCCCTTCTTTCCGATGCCGCTTCGCCTGATTCGCTGGCTGGCCTGGACCGTCAACTTCTGGAGGCCATCCGCACTTTGAGTGACGGTCAAAAACGTCTTTTGCTTGCCCAACTTCAGTTAATGGATGACGACTTACGTTAAAGGGCAAAAACAACCCCTTGCAGTAAACACTGCAAGGGGTTGTTTCTTCTGGTTGCGGAGGCAGGATTTGAATTTCTTAAAGGTCTTAAATTGCGTCCTATATAGTGCTCTGTGTCCTTTGTAACGCAATGGATATAGGGTTTTCCCACAATATTCCGGGATGCACTTTTTCCCTTTTAAGGGAAAACATAAGGGAAAACTACGCCTCTCGCTCTATGGCTTCGTCAATGGCCCGGTTGATAAAGGCGTTGACGCTCTCCCCCCTGCGCTCCGCGTGGGCCTTGATTTCGTCCTTGCGGCCTTTGGGCACGGTTAGATTTACACGGTCATAAGATTTTGCAATCCATTTGTTTGTTGCTTTCTGCTGCGCTTTCGATGTTGGCATCGGTTCACCTCCAAAAAGGGGGGAGCGATAAGCTGACACCTCCCCCATCATGCTATAATTATATCCCCGTTGTCTACTTGCGTAAACATACGTATTGCACAAATATACTTGTGCAATTATGGTTATGTTGCCCATTGATATATTTGCGCAAGTATTCTATAATAAGACCATAGCAAGGGCACAGGCCAACCAGAGAAGACCCGCAAGGGTGAAGAACTGGAGACAAGAGCGGGACGAGATTTGGGAATGGGCCGGGAAGTGGTTCCCCCCGCAGAAGCCCCCCGCCGCCTGATTGCCCTTGCAACCAAAAGGACAGGAGGAACGCCCCATGACAGAGCGCATGATTGAGAACCGTGTGCAAAAGCTCCGCGCGCTGGAGGCGGAAGCGGAGGCCATTCAGGAAAAAGCCGACGCCATCCGCGCCGAGCTGAAGGCCGACCTTGAGGAAAAGGGTGTGGACGAGCTTCAGACTGCGAGCTTCACCCTCCGCTGGAAAGAGGTCGTAAGTAACCGCCTTGACGGCAAGGCGCTGAAGGCGGCCCTCCCAGACGTTTATGTTCAGTTCTGCAAG
>JAAWDI010000014.1 GCA_022793685.1 Oscillospiraceae bacterium | reverse complement strand
GGCAACCGAGATAAGATTCGCTGTCTCTGCATTCCTGCTGAACCGATCTTCCTATCTGCTTCTTGGAGGTCTGGAACGTGGTTTTCTCCCATTTCGACATCGACGGCGGCCTGCGCATCTTCACCGACCTGCTGTCCGGCCACAAGGAGAAGGGGGAGACCGTCTTCTCCGGGGCCGACGCCTTCAAGCTGTACGACACCTACGGCTTCCCCCTGGACCTGACCCTGGAGATGGTGGAGGAGCAGGGCATGACTCTGGACGAGGAGGCCTTCCGCCGGCTGATGGAGGAGCAGCGCCAGCGGGCCCGGAAGGCCCGGGAGGCCCTGGGCGACCTGGGCTGGGCCGGCGTGGAGTTCGGCAAGGAGGTCCCCAGCACCGAATTTACAGGCTACCGCGATTGGGACCGGGCCCTCACCGGGGCCAGGGTGACCGCCATTGTGGCCGAGGGAGAGCAGGTCGAGGAGATTGTCTCCGGCGTGGAGGCCATTGTGGTGCTGGACCGCACCCCCTTCTACGCCGAGATGGGCGGACAGGTGGCCGACCGCGGCGTCATCTTCGCCGACGGGATGGGCTTTGAGGTCACCGACGTGCAGAAGAACAAGGGCGGCAAGTATATGCACTATGGAAAGGTGACCGAAGGCGTTCTCAAAGTGGGGGACGTTGTTTGCGCTCAGATTGACGTGGAACGCCGCAAGGCCATCATGCGCGCCCACTCCGCCACCCATCTGCTGGACACAGCCCTGCGCTCCGTGCTGGGCGACCACGTCCATCAGGCCGGCTCTTTGGTGGAGCCTGACCGTTTGCGTTTTGACTTCACTCATTTTTCTGCCCTGACTCCCGAAGAGCTTGCTGAGGTGAGCCGTCTGGTCAACGAGGCCATTATGGCGGACTATGAGGTGCGCACTGAGGTGCTGCCCATTGAGGAAGCCAAGAAGCGGGGGGCCATCGCCCTGTTCGGTGAAAAGTACGGCGATACCGTTCGAGTGGTGGACATGGGAGACGGTTACAGCGTGGAATTCTGCGGCGGCACCCACTTGAGCAACACCGCCCAGGCAGGCGTATTCCACATCAGCAGCGAGTTCTCCGTAGCCTCCGGTGTGCGCCGTATTGAGGCGACTACCGGCTTGGCTTCGCTAAAGGTAATGAACCGCAATCAGGAGCTGCTGTTTGAAGCGGCAGCCGCCCTTAAAACTCGCCCCGACGAGCTGCGCGACAAGGCGGAGAGCATCATGACGGAGATGAAAAACCTGCACCAGACGGTGGAAAGGCTGAAGTCCCGCGAGGCGGCGGGCGAAACCGACCGCCTGCTGTTCAGCACCCATGAGGTCGGCTCCCTGCGTGTGCTCACTGCTACCGTACCTGACGCCGACGCCGACCGCCTGCGCCAGATGGGCGATATGCTCCGGGACAAGGCGCCCAACGTGGTGGCGGTGCTGGCCAGCGTCAGCGGCGAGAAGATTACCTTCCTGTGCGTTTGCGGCAAGGAGGCCGTGGAGAAAGGCGTCAAGGCGGGCGACATCATCAAGCAGGTATCTGCTATCGCCGGAGGCAAGGGCGGCGGTAAGCCGGACAGCGCCATGGGCGGCGGCCGCGATATTCTGATGCTGGACAACGCGCTTGCCATGGTGGACAACGTGGTTTCCATGAAGCTGGGCTTATAAAAGGAGGTTCCTCTCATGTCCGATTGCCTGTTTTGTAAAATCATAGCGGGGGATATTCCATCCAATAAGGTGTATGAGGACGACCTCTGCTATGCCTTCTATGACATTGACCCTCAAGCGCCCACCCACTTCCTTGTGGTGCCGAAGGCGCACATTGCCTCCGTGGCGGAGGTGACAGGGGAAAACGAGGCCGTTGTGGGCCATATTTTCACTGTCATTTCCAAGCTGACAAAGGAGCTGGGGCTGGAAAGCTACCGTGTGGTCTCCAACATCGGGGAGCAGGCGGGGCAGAGCGTGCCGCACCTTCATTTTCATGTATTGTCCGGCCGCGACATGACGTGGCCGCCGGGCTGAGTGATGCTTGACGTACTGAGCGTCGGCGAAGCGCTGGTGGACATGACGCCCGCCGAAACGGCGGCGGGGGAGCGGTGTTTTCTGCCCAAAGCGGGCGGCGCGCCGGTGAATGTGGCCTGTGCGCTGGCCAAGCTGGGGAAGAACGCCGCCTTTGCAGGCCGTGTGGGCGAGGACGCCTTTGGGCGTCAGCTTGCGGACGCGCTGGCCAGCGCCGGAGTAGAGACTGCCTTGCTTCAGCGGGACAGGCAGCGCCATACCACGCTGGCCTTTGTCCATCTGGACGAGCAGGGGGAGCGCTCCTTTTCCTTTTGCCGAAAGGGTATGGCGGACACTGCCTTTCAAGCAGACGAGAAAACCCTTTCCGCCGCGAGGGAGAGCCGCATATTTCACTTTGGCTCTGTGGCGCTGGCGGAGGAGCGGTCGCGCAGCGCTGTGCTGGAACTGCTGTACGCTGCACAAACCGCAGGAAGACTGATTTCCTGCGACCCAAATTTGCGGTTTCCCCTGTGGGATGACCATTCCGCTATGAAGCGGGCGGTGCTGGACGTGTTGCCTGCGGTGGATATTCTCAAAATCGCGGAGGAAGAGGCGGAGTTTCTCTTTGGCCTTGCCGACCCGGCAAAAGCCGCCCAATATGCGCAGGAGACCTTCGGCGCAAGAGCGGTTTTTGTGACCTGCGGTGGTAAGGGAGCATGGGCGGCGCTGGACGGCGTGCTGTGCTTTGCCCCGGCCTATGCTGTGGAGACAGTGGATACCACTGGAGCGGGGGACGGCTTCTGTGGTGCGGCGCTTGCCATACTGCTGGAGCGCACAGACGGACTTTCAGGGTGGAGTCAGGAAGAGGGAACGGCGTTGCTGCGGTTTGCCTGTGCGGCAGGCTCTCTCGCTGTCACGAGGAAGGGCGCTATCGATGCACTTCCCACCCGCACGGAGGTGGAGCGCTGCGTGGCGGAAGGCAAGACCGCAGAATAAAAGAAAGAAGGCGGACGGTCATTGACCGCCCGCCTTTTCAGGCTTATTTGAAGTTTTTCTTGTTTTTCAAGTCCTCAATGGCATCTTCGCTGTCGGCGCGCTCATAGGCGGATTTGTACGACTTCTTCTGCGGCGCGACGGGAGTTACGCCCACCTTTTCCATCAAAGGCTTGTTGAATTCGTACAGGGCGTCCACCAGCGGTTCAGCGATTGCCATGTCAATCATGGCGGGCTGGCCCACCCAGCTTCCGTAAGGGGACAAGGTCTTCAAGGTGTCCATAATGGAGTCATAACGCTCCTGGTAAGTAGCGCTGGGACGGTCGAGGACGTTCAGGTTGTCAAAGCCGCCCACAAACGTGAATTTACCGGCGTACTTTTTCAGCAGTTCCTCAGGGCCGTTGGTGAGCTGGACGGGGTTCCAGGCGTCCACGCCCATCTCCACCAAATCGCCCACCAGCGGAGCGATGAAGCCGCAGGAGTGGTGCTCGTAAATCATGCCCAGCTCGTGGCAGGCGTCCACCACCTTTTGCAGGTTGGGGCGGATGAATTCGCGCCAGGTTTCCGGCGACATAAGGGTGCGGCTGACGCTGCCGTAGTCATCATGGAACTGAATCTTGTCGGGCTTGTAATACTGAGCAATCTTTTTTAAGTAGGTAATCTTGTGGTCGGCAATGGCGGAGAGCAGCTCAAAGGTTTCTTCTGGGTCGGTGATGAAAGCGCAGAGAGCGTCCTCCATGCCCATTAGGGCGTGCATCCGCTCGAACATACCGTTGACGAGAATAACGGAGGAGATTTTGTTCTCACGGTCCCAGTTGGCGGTATCCTTCGCCGCGGCGGCCTCCCAGTCGTACTTCTCCACGTCGGGGAAGACGAGGCTTTCCTTCCATTCGGTGATGTCGGTCAGACGCTGGAAGGACTCGTCGGGCATAGGGCCGGGCTGGCCTGGCTCTAACAGCCAATGAACGCCCCAGCCATCCTCTGTAACGCCAAGGCCGGTGGGGCCTTCTTCCAGTGCGGAGGGGATACAGGTATTCTGGTCGGTGGTCTGAGAGGGTACCCAGTAGGGCTTCTCATGCCGGTAGGCCATCAAGATGTTTTCGCGTGCAGTTATCATGCTTTGCTACACCTCACAGTGATGCCGTGCCGCTGTTTGCAGCAGAGCATCAAAATTTGCTTTTCTTTTGTCTAAATTTGATTATAACGCAGAAAAAACAAACTTGCAACTATGGAAATCGCCGAAGAAAATATTCTCAAAAAATTACAAGTCAGCCCTGTCGGGATGGGTATCCAGTGAAGTACCATTGCTCACATTGGGAAAATACCCATTTTTGACGGAGGCGGGCAAGGGAATTCCGTTCTGCCTGCCCATTGTCAAGGTTTATGCACTATGGTAGGATGAAAAGGTGAAGAATGCTTTCGGGGTGCAATGGGGCGCGCCGGATAATGGGGAGATGATAAAATGAGCATACACGAGGAATGCGGTGTGTTCGGCGTTTATGACCCGACTGGAGACTGCGCCCGTACCGCCTATTACGGCCTGTACGCCCTCCAGCATCGGGGGCAGGAGGCCTGCGGCATTGCGGTCATCAATGACAGGGAGCTTTCCTACCACAAGGATGCAGGGCTGGTGGGCGACGTGTTTTCCGAAGAGGTGTTGGACAGGCTGGGGGGAACCATGGCAGTGGGCCATGTGCGTTATTCCACCACCGGCGGCTCCAAACGGGAAAACGCCCAACCGCTCACGCTGAAGTATGTCAAGGGAACCCTTGCACTGGTGCACAACGGTAATTTGGTCAATACAGACAAGCTGCGCACGGAATTTGAGTACAAGGGCGCGATTTTCCAGACCTCCACCGATTCAGAGGTCATCGCTTATGCCATTGCCCATGAGCGGCTTCACTGCCCATCGGCGGAAGAGGCCGTCATGTTGGCAACCCGCCAGCTGAAAGGCGCCTTTTCGCTGGTGGTCATGTCCGCCCGTAAGCTGATTGCCGCCCGCGACCCATGGGGCTTTCGCCCCCTGTGCATGGGCCGGAAGGGGGAGGCGGTTTACTTTGCCTCCGAGTCCTGCGCTTTGGAGAGTGTGGGCGCAGACTTTGAGCGGGAGCTTGACCCCGGCGAAATCGTAGTGGTGGAGGAGGGAGAAGTCCGCTCTATTCGGGATAATTGCGTTGGCGCGTCGTCCCACATGTGTATCTTCGAGTATATTTATTTTGCGCGGCCTGATTCTGTGATTGCAGGGCAATCGGTGCATGAGGCACGGCTTCAGGCGGGACGCTTGCTGGCCAGGGAATATCCGGTGGAGGCCGACATCGTCATCGGAGTACCCGACTCCGGCCTTGACGCCGCCATGGGCTATGCGGAGGAGTCGGGCATTCCATACGGTATCGGCTTTATCAAAAACCGCTATATCGGCCGCACCTTCATCACCCCCGGCCAGCAGAGCAGGGAGAACGCCGTTCACATCAAGCTCGGCCCGCTGAAAAGCAGGGTGGAGGGGCGGCGGGTTGTGATGATTGACGACTCTATCGTCCGCGGCACCACCTCAAAGCAGATTATCAGCCTGCTTCGGCGTGCCGGAGCGCGGGAAGTCCATATGCGGGTGTCGGCGCCTCCTTTTGTTTCTCCCTGTTACTTCGGCACTGATATTCCGGACAGGGAAAAGCTGATTGCCTGCCATCATTCCGCAGAGGAAATCAGAAAAATGATTGGCGCAGACAGCCTGGGCTTTTTGAGCCTTCACTCCCTTCACCAAATTGCCCCTGACGCCCAATGCGGCTTTTGCGACGGGTGCTTTACGGGCGAATACCCCGTTGAGGTGTAATAGGTCCGGCCTGAAAATTGCATAAATCACCGCCGGTTTTCCGGTATGCTCTTTGCGCTTTCCATGAAAAGGAGGAAAGATGACAAAAACACTTGACAGGGAAAAACGCGGCGGATATACTGATGATAACAGTTTGAACGAGGGTGTTCTGACCGGAAAGGGCGGAGCATCCTCATTTTTCTTATCGCGCTATCATAACGATGAAAGGGGAATCCCGGCATGGCGTACACAAAGGAAGACATTATCCGCATGGTAAAGGAAGAAGAAATCGAGTTCATTCGCATGCAATTCACCGACATTTTCGGCCAGCTAAAGAATGTAGCCCTCACTGCCTCTCAGGTGGAGAAGGCGGTCAACAACAAGATTATGTTCGACGGTTCCTCCATTGAGGGCTTTGTCCGCATTGACGAGTCCGACCAGTGCCTGTATCCTGACCTGGACTCCTTTATGGTGTTCCCGTGGCGGCCTGCCCACGGAAAAGTGGCCCGCCTGATTTGCGATGTTTATAACCCCGACCAGACCCCCTTCGTGGGCGACCCCCGCGGCGTTCTGAAGCGCGCGCTGAAGAAGGCGGAGAGCATGGGCTACGATGCCTTCAACGTCGGCCCTGAGTGCGAGTTTTTCCTGTTTCAGACGGACGAGGAGGGCAAGCCGACCACCAAGACCAACGATGAGGCCGGCTATTTCGACCTTGGCCCGCTGGACCACGGAGAGTCCACCCGCCGTGAGATTTGCCTTGCTTTGGAGCAGATGGGTTATGAAATCGAAGCAAGCCACCATGAAGTGGCCGAGGGACAGCACGAGATTGATTTCAAGTACACCGACGCCCTGAAGGCCGCCGACAATATCATGACCTTCAAACTGGCGGTCAAGACGCTGGCGCAGAAGAACGGCCTGCACGCCACCTTTATGCCGAAGCCTATCTTCGGTATCAACGGCAGCGGGATGCACACCAATATGTCCCTGTTCCGGAACGGCAAGAATGCGTTTTATGACCCCGATGGCCCCAAGGGCTTGTCCAAAGAGGCATATTCCTTTATCGCGGGCATTCTGCACCATGTGAAGGGCATGGCCGCCATCACCAACCCGCTTGTCAACTCCTACAAGCGTTTGGTGCCTGGCTATGAGGCCCCCTGCTATCTGGCGTGGTCGGCCTCCAACCGTTCCGCCCTGATTCGTATCCCCGCTGCACGCGGCCAGTCCACCCGTGTGGAGCTTCGCTCCCCAGACCCCTGCTGCAATCCTTATCTGGAACTGGCCGTCTGCTTGGCCGCCGGCTTGGACGGCATCGAAAAGGGAATGACCCCTCCCGCTGAAATCACTGAGAATATCTTCAAGATGGACGCGGACGCCCGCGCCAAGGCAGGCATTGACAGCCTGCCCGGCTCTTTGGAAGAGGCCATCCACGCCATGGAGGCCGACCCCCTCATTTTGGAGACGCTGGGCGACCATGTGGCTCAGAACTACATCGAAGGAAAGATGAAGGAGTGGGATGAGTACCGCACCCGCGTCAGTTCCTGGGAGCGGGAGAAGTACATCATTAACTATTAATTTCAGTATTGCTGCCTTGTGTCCCCAAGAGAGCGCAGCCTGGCCGCCGCAGGCGGCCCATACTCCATAGAAGGCGTCGGCGCCTGAAAGGAGTGGAAGAGACATGGAAAAAGTGATTGTAGCCTTTGAAAACGAAAAAAGCTGCCAGCGCATCAGCGATTTACTGGACTCTGCCGGTGTGGCGTCCTGTCTCGTGTGCCGCTCCGGCGCTGAGGTGCGGCGGCTGGTGGGGAAACAGCACATCCTTGTGGTGGTGTGCGGCTTTAAGCTTGCCGACGGTGTGGCGGAGGATTTGTTTGAGGATTTGCCTGACGCCTGCTCCATGCTGATGGTGGCCCAGCAGGGCTGCCTGGACTTGTGTGAAAATGAGGATATTTTTAAGCTGCCCACTCCGGTGAGCAAGAGCGACTTGCTTGCATCAGTTCGTATCCTGCTGCATATGGGGCGGCGGTTGGAGAAATTCATCCGACCCCAGCGCAGCAACGAGGAACGGGAACTGATTGATGAGGCAAAGCGCCTGCTGATGGACGCCAACGGCATGACGGAAGAGCAGGCCCACCGGTTCCTGCAAAAACGAAGCATGGACAATGGCCTGAAGATGGTACAGACGGCTCGCCTGGTGCTGGATGAACACGGGATGGCATAAGGCTTTTTCCCTCCGCATAGCAATAGACGATTGGCAAAGAGGCCACACGGCCAACAGAGGCGGCAGTCCAATCGTATTTGGATGCCGCCTCTGTTTTGATTATCAGAGGTGTGCATGTTATGCGGTTTACCAAAATGCAGGGGCTTGGCAATGACTATGTCTATTTAGACTGCACCAAAGCGGTACCACCCAACTTGCCGGAGCTGGCGGTCAAGTTGTCCGACCGGCATTTCGGCGTAGGCAGCGACGGCCTTATCTGTGTTCTGCGTTCTGAAAAAGCGGACGTCAGGATGCGGATGTTCAATGCCGACGGCTCTGAAGGAGAGATGTGCGGCAACGGTATTCGCTGCGTGGGCAAATTTGTCTATGATACGGGGCTAATCCGCAAGGAAACGGTGGCAGTGGAAACCCTTGCGGGTGTCAAGCAAATTTCCCTGTCACTACAAGCGGGGAAAGTTCAAAGCGTTACAGTCGATATGGGTGCGCCGCAGCTTGAAGAGGCTTGCGAAATATCTCGAAAGGGCACGCTTATGAAAGGGCTTCCGGTGTCGATGGGCAACCCACATGTGGTGTTTTTTGTAGACAATGCAAGGGAGTTTGCCTTGCCGGAATTGGCGCCGCTGGCCCTGCCGAATCCAGCCTTTCCCAAAGGCGTGAACGTGGAAATTGCGGAGGTACTGGATGCTGCCCATATCCGTGTGCGGGTATGGGAACGGGGCAGCGGCGAGACGCTGGCCTGCGGCACCGGAGCCTGCGCGGTGCTGGCGGCGGCGGCTTCAGAGGGAAGAACGGAACGCGCAGCTACCGTTTGCCTGCCGGGGGGCGAATTGTCCGTTCGGTGGGATGAAAGCGACGGACATATTTACATGACCGGCCCCGCCGTCACCGTATTCGAGGGCGACTGGCCCGATTGATAGAGAAGGAGAACCAAGTATGGTACAAATCAATGAAAACTACCTCAAGCTGCCCGGCAGCTACCTTTTTTCTGAAATTGCCCGCCGGGTGGCTGCTTACAGCGAGGCCAATCCCCAGGCAAAGCTCATCAAGCTGGGCATTGGCGATGTGACCCGGCCCCTCTGCCCTGCAGTAATTGAGGCGATGCACGCCGCAGTGGATGAGATGGGCGTGCAGGAAACTTTTCGGGGCTATGGCCCAGAGCAGGGGTATGACTTTCTCCGCGACGCCATTGCAAAGCATGATTACGCGGCCCGCGGCGTGCAGATGGCCGCCGATGAAATTTTTGTTTCAGACGGTGCAAAGAGCGATTGCGGCAACATCGGGGACATCTTTGGTACGGACAATGTGGTGGCGGTGTGCGACCCCGTCTATCCGGTCTATGTGGATACCAACGCCATGGCGGGCCGCGCCGGGGAGTACGACGAAAAAACGGGGAAGTGGAGCAGGCTTCATTATATGCCCTGTACGGCGGAGAACGGCTTTTCACCCGTTGTGCCGGAGGGGAAGCAGGTAGACCTCATCTACTTGTGCTTCCCCAACAACCCCACGGGAGCCACTGCGAACAAAGCGCAGCTTCAGGCGTGGGTGGACTATGCGAACACGGTGGGTGCAGTCATCCTCTTTGACGGGGCCTATGAAGCATTCATCACAGAGCCGGATGTGCCCCACTCCATCTTTGAGATTCCGGGCGCACGAACCTGTGCCATCGAATTCCGCAGCTTTTCCAAGACGGCGGGTTTCACAGGCAACCGCTGCGCATATACGGTGGTGCCCCATGAGTTGGAGCGTGGCGGCGCCTCCCTGAACCGCCTGTGGAACCGCCGCCAGACCACCAAATTCAACGGCGTGCCTTACGTTGTGCAGCGGGGAGCGGCGGCTATTTATACCGATGCGGGCAAAAAGCAGGTGCAGGAAACCATCAGCTATTACCAGAAGAACGCGGCGGTGATACGGGAGGGCCTCCAAACGGCGGGGCTCACCGTGTACGGCGGCGTGAATGCGCCTTATATCTGGCTGAAAACGCCGGATGGCTGTCCCTCTTGGGACTTTTTTGACCGCCTGTTGCAGGAGGCCAATGTGGTCACCACGCCTGGCGCGGGCTTTGGCCCGTCAGGAGAGGGATATATCCGCCTTACCGCCTTCGGCGGCGCCGCCGCGACTGCGGAGGCGGTGGAACGCGTCAAAGCCATTCTATAATGGGGTATCCAACAGGGCACGGCGCACATGGCGGGCCGTACTCTGCTGAATATGTCTGATTTTTGCAAAAGGCGGCCTGGGAAGGGCCGCCTTTTGTGCCTTCTTCTCCGCAATTTTCGTTGCTTTTATGTCAGGACGCATATATAATAAAAATAACGTCTGTCCAAGCTGGCGGACAAAGCTTTCCCCAATCCCATTTGAGGAGGTAACGGCATATGTGCGGCATTGTTGGATATGTTGGAGCGGATGAGGTGGCCCCCATCCTGTTGGACGGTCTCTCACGTTTGGAGTATAGAGGATATGATTCCGCCGGTATTGCAGTGTGGTCTGGTCAGGACGGTATGCAGGTGGTAAAGGCCAAGGGCCGCCTTCAGGTGCTGTCCGACATTGTGGCAGGCGGCAAGAACGTGACGGGTTCCATTGGCCTGGGACACACCCGTTGGGCGACCCACGGGGAACCGTCCGATGTGAATTCCCATCCCCAGGTCAGTGAGCAGGGGCGATTTGCGGTGGTGCATAACGGTATCATCGAGAACTATATGCAAATCAAAGAGTTTTTGCAGAGCAGGGGTGTCCGCTTTGTGTCCCAGACGGACACAGAGGTGGTGGCACAGCTTTTGGAATACTATTATGACGGCGACCTGATGGGCGCTGTCTCCAAGGTACTGCACCGCATTGAGGGGGCCTATGCGCTTGGAATCCTGTGCGCTGACTGCCCCGATAAGCTGGTGGCAATCCGCAAGGACAGCCCCTTGGTGGTCGGACTGGGAGAGGGGTTCAACCTCCTTGCTTCCGACGTGACCGCTATGATTAAGTACACCCGTGAGGTCTATTATCTGGACGACGGCGAGATTGCCGTGCTGGATAAGGACGGCGTACAGGTGTATGATGGCTATTTCCAGCCGGTGGAGAAGGAACTGCACCATGTGGATTGGGAAATCTCTGCGGCGGAAAAGGGCGGCTATGAGCACTTCATGTTCAAGGAAATCATGGAGCAGCCCAAGGCCATTCGGGACACTGTGTTTCCCCGCATTCAGGACGGCAAGGTGGTGCTGGACGACTTCACCATCACCAAGGAATATCTGGAGGAACTGGATAAAATCTATATCATCGCCTGCGGCTCCTCTTACTATGTGGGCATGGTGGCCAAATATAATTTTGAGAAGCTGCTGCGCAAGCCGGTAGAGGTGGCGCTGGCGTCTGAATTCCGCTACTGCGAACCTATTGTGACGGACAAAACGCTGGCGCTGGTCATCAGCCAGTCCGGCGAGACCATCGACACGCTGGCGGCCATGCGGGAGGCCAAGCGGCTGGGCGCGCGGGTGCTGTCCATCGTCAACGTGGTCGGCTCCACCATTGCGCGGGAGTCGGACGATGTTATCTACACATGGGCCGGGCCGGAAATCGCCGTGGCCACCACCAAGGCGTACTCTACCCAACTGGCGGTGACCTATCTGCTGGGACTTAAGTTTGCAGAGCTTCTGAATACCATCTCTGATGAGGATTACGGCGAGCTGGTGCGCGCTCTGCTGACCATTCCCTCCAAAATCGAGGAGATTTTAGCGCACAAGGAGGATATTCAGCACTATGCGGCGCTGTATTTCAACCATAACTCCGTCTTTTTCATTGGCCGAAATCTGGACTATGCCGTCAGCTTGGAGGGTTCTCTCAAGCTGAAGGAAATCTGCTATATCCACTCTGAGGCGTATGCCGCAGGGGAGTTGAAGCACGGCCCCATCTCCCTTGTCGAGGACGGGACTCTGGTGGTTGCATTGGCAAGCTGCACAAACCTGTTTGACAAGCTGATGAGCAATGTGAAGGAGGTCAAGGCTCGCGGAGCGGACGTGCTCGGCATCTCCATCGAGAGCCAGCGGGAGGAGCTGCATAAGTCAGTGGACGCAGCCATTTTGGTGCCGGACATCCATCCCATGCTGCTGCCCTCTCTGGATGTGATACCAATGCAGTTGTTTGCCTATTATGTGGCCCTCATGCGGGGCTGTGACATTGACAAGCCCCGCAATTTGGCCAAATCGGTGACAGTAGAATGAGAAAAAAATGCTTTTTGACCCTTGCCCTGGCCGCACTGATGGCCCTGAGCCTCGCCGCCTGCGGCGGAGAAGAGGCCAAGCGGCAGGAAACGACGGTGCGTTATGGCATCGCCGGGGCGTGGGATTCCCTGATGCCTTATAACAGCGTGTCCGCCAGCAACTATGCCCGCCTTATCTACGATAAGCTCTATGACCGGCTGGTTTTTGTCCACGAGGATGGAAGCCTTTCACCGCGGGCGGCGGAAAGCTGGGAAAGCGTTGACGGCGGTATGGCGGCCGTGTTCCATTTGAACCAAAATGCGGTTTTTCATGACGGTGTTCCCGCCACCGCCCAGTGTTGGGTGGACACCTTTCGCCTGATGACGAATCCGGAGTGTCCCACCTTGGGCAGAAGTCAATTCTCCGTTTTTGCCGGCACCGATGAAAACGGTGCGGCGCTGTCGGACGGCTCTGTGGCCGCGGAGGCTCTGGACGAGTGGACGCTGAAGCTCACCTTCAAAAGCATAACCACGCCGGAGGAATTCCTTCTTGCCCGCAACCGGGAATTCTATGTGTTGCCAATGCACCTTTTGGAAGACGTAGCTCCTGCCGATGTGATGGCTATGCCCCTGTGGGAGGCGCCGGTGGGTTCCGGCCCTCTGATGTTTGAGGAGGAACTGGTGGGCAGCCGCCTGACCCTGACGGCAAATACTGATTACCAGTTAGGCGCGCCCGGCTTCGATAAGCTGGTTATTACGGTCATGGACAAATCCAGCCTGCTGACCTCGCTTATCTCCGGCGACTTGGATTATTACGCCATCGGCGCCAGCGTTTCAGACGAGAATGCAGAAGCCGCCCGTCAGGCGGGTCTGACGGTGTTGGAGGGAGAGGTTCCCACCTCGTTCTTTGAGCTGATGCTGAACAATGAGACGGTACCTGCGCCCATCCGGCAGGCCATTGACCTTGCGCTGGACAAAGAGCTGCTGTGTGAGCAGAATACGGGGGAACTGGGCGTGGTTACTGATACGTCCATGCTCTCCGGCGCAGGCCATTCCACTTGGCGGCGGGATGTAGGGGCGGCCAAAGAACTTGTGGCGTCCACGCCCATGGACACACGGGAATTGATGTTAGCCACCACCTCTAACAGGGCTGGCCTGGCCGCACTGATGCAGCAGAACCTGGCAGAGGCCGGTATCACAGTGACCATCGAGACGGTGGACAGTGCCACGCTGTTCTCTGGCATGACGGACGGGGCCTATGACCTTGCCATCGCCAGCCATACGCCTTCGGCGCTGCCGCTGTGGTTCACGGAAAGCCGCCTCAAGCCGGGCAATAACATTTTCCACATTGGAGAAGAGGCGCTTCAACGCTATGCCGTCGAATTGTCGGCCATTCACAACGCGGCGGACGATGAGGCGCGCGGCGCAGCAATCAAAGCGTTAGAGGAGCATCTGGCGGAAGAGAAGCCGTTTCTGCCCCTGTGGTTTGCCCGCTCCCTCCATGTTCAGTCGCCCACGGTGGAGGGCATCGACTACGGTTCCGCGTCTTGCAGCAATGAAAACGTGTGGGCGTGGAGCAAAGCATAAAAGAAACAACCTCCGTAAGGCCGGCTTGACAGCCGCCCTGTGCCCTTGGGGCCGGAAGTGCAGGAGGGAAATCAATGGCACAGTACCTTATTAAACGTATTTTGACCGCCGTCCCCGTATTTTTCGGCATCACCCTCGCCGTTTTTCTGATGCTGCAAGCGGCCCCCGGCACTGCCGCCGACCTGGCGGGGGCCGGAGAGTTCACCTCAGCAGACCAGCAGGCGGTGGAGGCCGCTCTCGGCCTTGACCAGCCGTTGCCTATTCGATACCTGCGCTGGCTCTCCGGCCTGCTGCGTTTCGATTTAGGCCGCAGCTTTCAGAGCGGCCGGGCGGTGATGCCGGTGATTGCCCAGCGCATTGCGCCGTCCCTGCTTTTGACAGGGACGGGGGTGCTGCTGGCGGTTGCGGCGGCGCTGCCGCTGGGCGTCCTGTCAGCCTGCCGTCCCCACGGCCTGTTGGACCGCGTGTCCACAGCCGTAGCTTTTGCAGGCTCAGGGCTGCCCGGCTTTTTTGTCAGCCTGTTAGCGGTGTACTTCTTTGCGGTCAGGCTGCGCCTGCTGCCCGCTTCCGGGATGTACACGGCTGGGGGAAGCGGTACGGTCGGCGACCTGCTGCGGCATCTTGTGCTGCCAGCCTGTGTAATTGCCCTCTCTAACTTCGGGAGTCTCCTGAAGCAGACAAGGAGCGCCTGCATGGAGGTTTTCAGCGAGCCGTTCATGCAGTCGGCCCGAAGCAGGGGAATCGGAGCGTGGGCGGTTGTGGTGCGCCATGGCTTCCGCAACGCCCTGCCGCCGGTCTTGACCACTGTATTGGGCCACATTCCGCACCTGATTGGCGGTTCTATGGTGGTGGAGTGCATTTTTGGCTGGCCGGGGATGGGCAGCCTGATGCTTGCCGCCATCCGAAGCCGTGATTATGCCATCGCCATGGGGGTGACCGTACTGGTAGCGCTGGCGGTATTGGGCGCCAATCTGTTGCTCGATGTGCTGTATGGTATAGCTGACCCACGGGTCAGCTATACCCGGAGCGGCCAGTGAGCGCCCGCCGTGCGGCGGCAGGCCGCTTTTTTCGCGACAGGAGGGCTATGGCGGGACTGTGCATTCTTTTGCTGGAATTAGCGGTTGTGTTGATTGTGCCGCCCATGCTTCGATGGCCGCCCAATGTGACGGACGCTTCCGTCGGCTTTTGGGCTGCACCCTCTGCCGTTCACTGGCTGGGAACAGACGATGTGGGGCGGGATATTTTTGCGCGGCTGTTAGCGGGCGGACGGGTATCCCTGATGGTAGGAGGCGCTTCAGCGGCCATCAGCGTTTTACTGGGTGCGCCGTTGGGGGTGGTTGCCGGATATTACCGGGGGGGATGGGAGTTTGCCATTATGCGGCTTGCGGACGTGTTTCAATGCTTCCCCAGTATTGTCGTGATTTTGTGCCTGGTGTCCCTGGTGGGGCCGAGCGTAGTCAATATTATCCTGGTCATCGGAATCATGGGATGGCCGGTTATCGCCCGGCTTACATACAGCGCAGCCCTTACCGTGCGGCAGAAGCCCTATGTGGAAGCGGCCCGCTTGGGCGGCGCGTCTCAAGCAGTGGTGCTGCGCGAGGAAGTGCTTCCCGGTGCAGTGGCGCCTGTCTGGGCGGCACTGGCCTTTCGCGTGGGGCGGGCTATCCTGTCTGAGTCCAGCCTCAGCTTTCTTGGTGTGGGAATTCGCACACCCCAAGCATCCTGGGGCAACCTTATCCAGTATGCCAGCCAGATTACCGTCCTTACGGGAAGACCGTGGGTGTGGATTCCGCCGGGAATTTGCATCTTGATGACCATACTGGCAGTCAATGCTGTGGGTGAGGGCCTGCGCCGGGCTATGGACCCGCGGGAGGAGGGGCGGCATGCGTGAAAGCACACCCATTTTGACAGCAGCAAACTTGTCGGTCACCTTTCACTCTGACAGAATTCCTTTTCAAGCTGTGAAGGGAATAAGCTTTACGGTTCGGACGGGGGAGACTCTGTGTCTTGTTGGGCCGTCCGGATGCGGGAAGACCGTTACCACAGCGGCCTTGCTGGGCCTTCTGGCCCAGGACGGCGCATCAATGTCGGGAATGGTTTGCTGGAACGGCGTTGACTATGTCGGTGCAACCCAACGGCAGTTTGATGCTGTTCGTGGCAAGGTGGCGGCACTCATTCAGCAAGAGCCGGCGGCGGCCCTCGACCCGGTGCGCACCGTGGGGTGGCAGGTGGAGGAAGTTTTGCGCACCCATACCACCCTTGGGCGGAAGGAGCGCCGTGCTAAAGCAGCAGAGATGTTGGCGGAGACCGGTCTGCCGGATGCGGACAGACAGGCAAAGCGCTATCCCCACCAGCTTTCCGGCGGGATGTGTCAACGGGCCATGATTGCCATTGCGCTGGCGTCGCAGCCGCAACTGCTTATTGCAGATGAGCCGACCACGGCTTTGGACGCAACCATTCAGGTGCAAATCCTTGAGCTTTTGAAACGCGAGAAGGAGCAGCGCGGGATGGCTCTGTTGCTTATCACCCACGACATGGGAGTGGCCGCCCGTATGGCTGACAGGGTGGCTGTTATGAGCCATGGTGAAATTGTAGAGCAGGGCAGTGTAGATGAAATATTTTCAAGCCCGCAAAATGCGGTTACCAAAGAGCTGTTGAATGCCGCTGAGGTAAGCATCTGTAAAGGCAATAGACCTTGCGGAAAACAGGGGAGGGGAGAGAATGGATAGCCCGCTCCTAAAGGTAGAACGCCTGCGGGTGGATTATGAGCAAGGCAGGCTTTCCCAGCGCAACCGCCTGACGGCAGTGCGTGATGTGTCATTCACGTTGGCTGTGGGCGACACGCTGGGAATTGTGGGTGAATCCGGCTGTGGTAAAACGACGCTGGGCCGCGCTGTGCTGGGGCTGGAAAAGGCCAAGGACGGCACAGTGGCGTATAAAGGCCGCCTTTATACTGCTATGAGCCGCGCAGAGCATCAAACGGCGCGGCAGGAGATGGGGCTGATTTTTCAGGACAGCACCGGCGCTCTCAACCCCAGAAAGACGGTCTTGGAAACAGTGGCTGCACCCTTGAAATACCGAGGGGTATCCCGTGAGGAGCGAAGCGGCCGGGCAAAGGAGGCGCTGTCTGCCGCCGGACTGTTTGAAGAGGATTGGTATCAGTATCCCTATGCGCTGTCAGGGGGGCAGCGCCAGCGTGTCTGCATTGCCCGGGCCATGGTGGGAGTCCCGCAGCTTCTGGTATGCGATGAGGCGGTATCTGCGCTGGACGGCGTGCTCCGTCGGCAGATTTTGGAGTTGTTGGCCGGTTTACAGCACCGTACCGGTGCGGCGCTGCTGTTCATTTCCCATGACCTGCGCGCCGTTGAGGAAGTATGCCGCCAAACGGCGGTAATGTATCTGGGACGTTTTGTAGAGTTTGGGGCGACGAAAACGCTGTTCCGTAAACCTAAGCACCCTTACACCAAGGCGCTGCTGGAGAGTGTCCTCCGTCCTGACCCTTCTGTGCCTGCGCCGCGGCCCTTGCAAGGAGAGCCGCCCAGTCCTGAGAACCCTCCGGCCGGCTGTCCGTTTCACCCACGCTGTCCGGTGGCGCTGGGGAAATGCCGCCATGTATTGCCGGAACTGCGCTGCACCGGAGAAGGTGTTTTGGCAGCGTGCCACAGACTGGAGAAAGCATAAAAAAGCCCGCAGGGATACTCCCTGCGGGCTTTTTCGTTGTCAGCCATGGGAACAGTTGGCGGCGTCAATGCCGATAGCGATGAGCAGGCATAGCAATTCGTCTCGCGGGTCTGCAATGTCGAGCACATAGGTGTCGCCCCAGTGGAACAATTCCTTGCTAATGGACATGACGGTACGCGCTCCGTCGTTGACGCCATATTCCCAGCCGAAAAAATCACCGCTGATTTCCCAGCCGTTTCCGGTGAGCGTATAAGAGGGGGAAAAGAAGGAGAATTCCCTGTGAAGCTCCCCCATACTGTGTCCGCCCACCTCAAGTTCAAACTTGGGGAGCAGCGTGAAAATGCGCTGGCGGATACAGCCGACTTCCCGCTCCTGCCTGTCATAGACGTGAATGACATGGCCGATGGTGAAGAATTCAGCCTTGACAAAATATTTCGGTTCTTCTTTCTGGTCATACACATCGTAGGCGTCCGTCCAGGAGAATACCCTTTGCTTGATGAGTAGCTTCATGTAAACTCCTTATGTGCGGTCAGAGAAGTGTGCCGCATAATTCTCCGTGGCCGCACGGATGATTTTCAGTGCTTCGGCGCGCCCGCTTACCTCGTTGACAGCGGTTTCTTTGCCCTCCAATGCCTTATAGACCTGGAAAAAGTGAGACATTTCATCAAAAATGTGACGGGGTAGCTCGCTGATGTCGTGATAAGAGTTGTAGGTGGGGTCGCTGAAGGGAATCGCGATGATTTTCTCGTCGTTGCGCCCGCCGTCAATCATAGAGATGACGCCGATGGGATAACACCGCACCAGCGTCAGCGGCTCCAATGGCTGGCTGCACAGTACCAGTGCGTCCAACGGGTCTAAATCGTCGCCATAGGTGCGGGGGATAAAGCCATAGTTGGCAGGGTAGTGGGTGGAGGTGTGCAGGATTCTGTCCAGAATAATGAGTCCGGTCTCTTTATCAAGTTCATATTTTTTCTTGCTGCCTTTGGAGATTTCCACCACTGTGATGAAATCCTCGGCCTGGATACGTTTTGGGTCAATGTCATGCCAGATGTTGTTCATGGTCATGCTCCTTCTTTTGTGGTTGGCAACATGTTACCATGGAATACCCCAAAAGAAAAGGGGGAATTTTGCAGCTCCCACCGCACCGCTGGGGATTTTCAGGCATATGGTGGAGAAGAGGCGGGTGATGCGGCTTGAATGAGACGCAGGAAGAGCTGAGAGAGGCGCTGGAAACCGTAGATTGGTATATATTCTTTCTGGTACTTATCATCGTAGGTACCCTGTTTTCCTTTCGGACCGTGATGTTGGGAAGGGAGCAGACATGTCTTACCATACAGGGTAAACAGAGACAGGCAGAGGCGTTGACGCCGCAAATGGCGCGCTTAAGATGTCTTACGTCAGCGCTGGTCATCGGAAGTCTGGGGTTCTTTCTGATGTCGGCGCAAAAAAATCGGGCGGAGGCGGCCGCCGGCAGCGATAAGGCGGCTTTCTGCTCGGCAGACCGTAATCTGTGGGCGTCAATTCTGGTATTTGTGGCTGCGGCCATCCGCCTGTATGACTTGAAAGCGGTGGAGCAGGAAAGCCGACTCTTCAATGCGGAGACATTGGAGGATGAGACGCTCCCCGTGTGAGAGGAGGGGGAACGTGGCATATTCTGATACTGAGCTGCTGGCGCGGCTTATCCAGTGTGAGGCGGGCGGAGAAGGCGACAACGGGATGCGGGCAGTGGCCAGCGTGGTTATGAATCGGGTTACCATTGACTATGGCGAGTATGGACGCCTGCTGACTATACGCGACGTGGTGTTTCAACAGGGGCAGTTTACCTGTGCTATGGAGACGGTGCGGGGGCAGTACAACGCCCAGAATATCTATAACATGCGCCCGGAGGCAGAGCACTATGCAATTGCAGAATGGGCGATAGCAGGGAACAGGCTGCCGGGACTTGGATTTGCACTGTGGTTTTTCAATCCGTACAGTACGACTTGCCGTAACAATTTCCCGTCCCGTGTGGGGGAGTTTGTGCTGCGGATTGGCGACCACTGCTTCTATAATCCAACCGAATACTATGCGGAGACATGATGAAACGACTCTAACCTTGAAAGGAGGGGCAATCAACAATATGATGCCTCAAAGAAATACCGGCGGAACTGCCGGCGCTTGGCAGACAGGCGGACTGAACTTGCCACCGGAAAATATGAATACCAACGCCATGCAGGGCACGATGCAGCAGGCGCTGTCCGAAAATCTGGGCCGCTATGTGGTAGTGGACTTTCTGATAGGAGTAAGTACGATTGTCCGGCGGGTAGGTATTCTCTATTTTGTAGGACGTGGGTTTTTGGTGCTGTATGAAGAGGTTACGCAGACCTATCATATGTGCGATATTTTCTCCGTCAAATTTGTGGCTTTTTTCCCACCGGGCTTTCATCCGAGCAATACGGAAAATAACATGAATACCAGCGGGATACTGAGCCAGAGCACGCGCGGCGCCGGGCTGAATTATCTGACGCAGGACGCTGTACCCGGTCAGGGGCCTATCGCCATGAGCGGCACGGAATTTTTGGGCAGTATGAACGGCGGCGGCGCTATGCCGACCCGTTCGCCGGAGACCATGGGGGGCTGCTCCGGCGGCAACTGCATCCAAGGCGGTTATTAAGCTTACAAGGAAAAACAAGGGGAAACGTCATCAAGAGTACAAAGAAAAACCCTGTAACCATTGCGGTTACAGGGTTTGCTTTTGGTCCGAGTGACAGGACTTGAACCTGCGGCCTCTTGACCCCCAGTCAAGCGCGATACCAAACTTCGCCACACCCGGATATATAAGCGCCCCTCAACGAGGGACGCTTGATATATTACCACATGGCAACAGAACATGCAAGAGGAAAATGAAAAATTTACAGGTTTTTTCTCACTTCTGCGCGGCGTCCGCCAAGGCGGCATATTTCTTGGCCCCTTCGGCATCGCCCTTTTTCTCCAGCGCCATGCTACAGTTGCGGCAACAGGAAACATAGTCCTTGTTTTCGCCAAAGATGAGCTTGGTTTTTTCTGCGGCCTGCTGGAAATAGGAAGCGGACTTGTCATAATCGCCGGCCAAATAACAATAGGTGGCCTCCGTATTCAGCGCACCGGCGTAGTGGGGATTTAACCCGTCGTCCAATTTCTCAAAAATGGAAAGAGATTCTTCGATGGTTTTCTGGGCGTTTTCCTTATCTCCGGTGCGGTAGTAGGCCAAGGATAGATTGGAGAGAGCTGTGGCCAGTTCAGCTTCATTGTCCTCTACCTTGCGGGTGTAGGCAAGAGCCTTCTCGAAGAATTCGACTGCCTTGGGCAGGTTGTCCTGGTCTTGATAGACCAATCCGGTGTTGTTGTACAAGCTGGCCAGGTCATAATCGTTGGTGCAGCCGATGTTTTCAAGGATAGCGCCAGCGCGGCCAAACATATCCAGCGCCTCGTCAAACTGGCCCAGCAAACGGTAGGCCCCTGCCATATTGATGAGGACAAGGGCGTACTGCTCGCTCTCCTGCAAACCGGAGAACTCCATTTCCATGACCAAATCCTTAAAGGTGGAGATGCAAGGCTCCCATTTGCTGATACCGCGATAAAAACAGGCCATCTCGTTGAGCACGGCGATGCGTGCCTGACTGCGCTGAAGCACCAGCGCCCGCTCCTCGTCGCTCAGGCATTCGGATTCTTTGCCGATGTTGCAGGTGGGACAACTGCTGGAGACGCCGAGAATCATACCGATATTGTCCGCCTTATCCAATTCCTGACGGAGAAAAGCCTCAGTAGCTTCATTGTCAAAACCGGCAAAATACTTGTCCAGCTCATCGTAAAATTTTTGAGCGTCAAACTGCTCCATAATACAGACCCTCCATTCATATAACGAGAATGATTATTATTATAATACCATCCCCGTATGCCGTTGTCAATAGAAACCGGGATGGTGTTGACAGATGAAAATGGGGCTGATACACTGAGTATTACAGAAATAATCCAAAGGGAAAGGGGTGACTGCTATGAAAGGCTTGGAGTTGTCGCGCCGCTATTTTGAAGAAGTTGGGCGCCCCATGCTGGAAGAAAAATTTTCGGAATTGCAGCCCCGTGTTGCCGCCGGACTGGTGGGCGAGGGCTCGGAGTGCTTTGGGTTTGACGACGAGGTGTCCCGCGACCACGACTGGGGGCCCGGTTTTTGCCTCTGGTTAACGGCGGAGGACTATGCCAAGTACGGGCAGGAGCTTCAGGCGGCCTATTTGACGTTGCCCCGTTCCTTTGCAGGGGTTGGTCCTCGGAGCCAAAGCCCCCAAGGAGACGGACGGGTGGGTGTTTTTCCGGTGGGGGGCTTTTACGCCCGTTTTATCGGACTTGAGCGTGCGCCCCAAACCATGCGGGAATGGCGCGCTTTGCCGGAGCGGTATCTTGCCACTGTGAGCAACGGCGAGGTATTCTGCGACCCCGTTGGGGAATTTACCGCGATTCGAGAGGGGATATTGGCCTTTTATCCGGAGGATTTGCGCATCAAAAAACTGGTGGCGCGAGCGGCCATCATGGCCCAGTCGGGGCAGTATAATTTCACACGGTGCCTCCGCCACGGGGAGCCAGTGGCGGCTCAGCTTGCGCTGGCAGAATTCATCAAGACAGGCATCTCTATGGTGTTCCTGCTGAACAAACGGTACACGCCCTATTATAAATGGTGTCACCGTGGTCTGAAGGAGCTGCCGCGGCTGGCCGGGACGGCGGAACAGTTCGCCGTGCTGGCTTCCGCCGCGCCTGACAAGCGCAAGGCGGACGTGGTGGAGGAAATTTGCGCGGCGGTGACGGAGGAGCTGAAACGCCAAGGCCTGACAATGGGCGGAAGTGATTTTCTGCTGGATTTGTGTCCGGGGATGATGGAGCACATCCAAGACCCGGACATCCGGCGGCTTCATATTATGGCGGAATAATGCAAGCAGGTGGAAAGGATGGAGAAGCATGGATATGGATGAGAAGCAGAAGGAACTGATAGACCAGATTGTCAAGAGCGAGTGGGAGATGTTCCAGCAGGTGAAAAATCAAGGGGGGCGCGCCTCTTGCCAGGACGACTGGATTACCTTTGAAATTATGCGCAAGTCGCAGTTTATGGCGTGGGATTCAGTCACGCGCATGAGCTATATGATGGACCTGCTGAACGCGGAAGGCATGGGCCGTAACCTGCCGATGGAAAAATACGCCCGAATGATGCAGCACACCGCCCCTGCGGAGTACGAGAAGATTGCGGACGCTTTGCCTGAGCTGCCGCCGGAGCAGTGGGCGGCCATTGACCGCATTGCGGAAATCCATGTGGCGTGGGAGAAGGAATTTGCAAAGAAATCCCCCAAGCTGGTGCAGGCGGGCCGCCCCATTACCAAGGAAGAGGAACGGCCGGGCGAAACCTCGGCGGAAACATACCTTCGGGGGGAGCTGGCTACCTATTCGGCGGAGACGGTGGCTGCCTATATGCAGCATGTGATGCAGTTGCAAGCGGAGGGAAAAAACATCTGCGAAATGATTTTAGAGAACACCGTCAAAATGTACGGTTATGATTCTGTGGAACAGTATGAAGCCCTTGTGAAGTAAGAAAAGAAGGGGCGCGCATTGCAAGGGCAGTGCGCGCCCCTTCTTTCACTTAAAAGCCCAGCGCGTCCGTGAGGTCTTCCATGGCCTCGCCGGCGGTGCGCACGACTTTTTCGGCAGCGCGTTTGATGCGCCGCTTGCGGGGCGCCATGGACATACCGATAGCGGCGCCTGCCATCAGGCCGAGGCTCATGCCGCAAAGAAATTTGGAATAGCTCATGTTTGCCTGCCTCCTTCCGGTGTAGCGGTTTTTGCCGCTGTGTTTATTCTGCCCGCAAATCAGGAAAAACCCATTGCTAAAATATGTGACTTCCTTTATAATGATAAAAGTCGCTTTATAGGCGAAAGCGAAACAAAACAGACATTTTTTACATAAGAAACATTAGACACATTGCCTTGGAAAAGGAGCGCAAATTTGAAATTATTGATACGGCAAGGCCGCGTGGTGGACCCTGTAACGGGAATTGGCGGCATGATGGATTTATTGATTGAAGACGGAAAAATCGCGTACTTGGGCAGTCATGCCCCCCATGATGCCGACGAGACAATCGACGCAAACGGCTGGGTGGTGTCTGCCGGATTGGTGGATATGCACGTCCATTTGAGAGAGCCGGGCTTCGAGTACAAGGAAACTATCGCCACCGGCTGCGAAGCTGCGGCGCGGGGCGGATTTACCTCCATTGCCTGTATGCCCAACACCAAGCCGGTGGCCGACAGCCCTGAGGTGCTGGAGCTGATTCGCGAAAAGGCTGCGGCGGCCTGCGGGGTGAATGTGTGGCCCATCGGGGCGGTCACAATGGGGGAGAAGGGCGAGCGCCTTGCGGACTTTGAGGCTTTGCGGGCGGCGGGCGCAGTCGCTTTTTCTGACGACGGTTGTCCGGTACAAAACGCCAACCTGATGCGGGACGCCCTCATCTGTGCAGCCCAGCAGGAGCGCACGGTGCTGTCCCACTGCGAGGACTTGGACATGGTGGGCAATCGAGCGGTGAATGAAGGGCGTATTTCCCGCCGCCTGCGCATCGACGGCCGCCCCGCCATCGCGGAGGAATTGCAGGTCATGCGTGTGGCGATGCTGGCGGAGGAAACGGAGAGCGCAGTCCATATTTGTCATATCTCCACAGCGCGTTCGGTGGCCATTGTACGGCGGTATAAGAAAAAAGGTGTGGCCATCACCTGCGAAACCTGCCCCCAGTATTTTACCCTGACGGAGGAAGAAATTCTGGAGCAAGGCTCTATGGCGCGGGTGAACCCGCCCTTGCGTACCGCCGCCGATGTGGAGGGTATTATTGCCGGGCTGAAGGACGGCACCATCGATGCAATTGCCACCGACCACGCGCCCCACTCCGCGGAGGAGAAGGCCCGCCCGCTGACGGAAGCGCCAAGCGGTATGGTGGGGCTGGAGACCGCTCTGGCCGTTACTCTGACGGAGCTGTACCACACCGGAAAGCTGGAACTGTCCGACATTTTGCGCAAGCTGACGTTTAACCCTGCCTGTATTCTCCGCATTCCAAAGGGAAGGATTGCGGTGGGCGGCGTGGCTGACCTGACGCTGTTCGACCCCGATGAGGAGTGGGTTATCGCGCCGGAAAGATTTGCTTCCAAGGGCCGTAATACGCCGTTTGCCGGAAGAAGCGTGAAGGGCAGAGTCAAGTGTACCATCGTAAATGGAACTATCATTTACCGGGAGGGCTGACGTATGTCATTCGATGTTTTACAGGATAAAATCAAAGCGCTGAAAAACCCCACTGTGGCCGGACTGGACGCACGCCTGAGTCATGTGCCGCCCCATATTCTCAAGGCCTGCTTTGCGGAATACGGCGAGAACGCCAAAGGCGCGGCCGAGGCCATATGGCGCTTCAATCAGGGCCTGATGGACGCGCTGGAGGGCGTGGTGCCCGCCGTCAAGCCGCAGGCCGCTTATTATGAAGCGTTGGGCTGGCAGGGAATGGAGGTGCTGGAACGCACCATCCGTTACGCCAAAGAAAAGGGCTTTTTCGTCATCGCGGATATTAAGCGGGGCGACATCGGTTCCACGGCCACGGCTTACGCCGAAGGTTGGCTGGGGGAAACGAAGGTGGGCAACTCTGTCATTCGCCCCTTTGACGCCGACTGCGTCACTGTGAACGGCTATATGGGTTCCGACGCGGTGAAGCCCTTCCTCGACTGCTGCATCGCTGAGGACAAGTGCCTGTTTGTGCTGGTCAAGACCTCCAACCCCTCGTCCGGCGAATTGCAGGACATGGTGGCGGGCGACCGGGTGGTCTACAAGGTTATGGGCGACCTGACCCAGCGCTGGGGCAAGGGCACCGAAGGGAGCAAATACGGCTATTCCGCTGTGGGCGCGGTGGTTGGCGCCACCTATCCGGCAGAGCTGCGGGAACTGCGCAAGCGGCTGGAGAACACTTTCTTTCTGGTGCCGGGCTACGGCGCGCAGGGCGGTACTGCAGAGGACGTGCGTTATGCCTTCGACCGCTTCGGCCGGGGGGCTATCATCAACTCGTCCCGGGGCATCTTCTATGCGTGGAGCAAGACAGGGAAGGACGGCATGGACTATCAGGAGGCCGCCCGTGCAGCCGCGGAAAAGATGCGGGACGACATCCGCCAGTATGTGACGATTTTGTAAGGGAAGGAACTTTTGCAGATGCCGATGCAACATGAGTGTACCGTGGTGTATTTGAAGCGCCTCAACCCCTATGCCTATGACATGATGCTGGAGGCAGGGGAGATGGGCTGCATGGCGCAGCCAGGCCAGTTTGTTCATATCAAATGCGGCGAAGGCAATTTACTCCGACGTCCTATCTCCATCTGCGACGCACAGTGGGACGAGCCAGACGACCTTTTGCGCATTGTGTTCGAGGTGCGGGGAGAAGGCACCGCATGGCTGGCCGAACGTAAAGAAGGGGACAAGCTGGACGTGCTCGGTCCCTTGGGCCGCGGCTTTGAGCCGGTGGGAAATAAAGTTCTGCTGGTGGGCGGCGGCATCGGCGTGCCGCCCATGCGGGGGTGCGCCCGCCGACTGGCGGACGGAATTGAGTGTCATGCGGTGCTTGGTTTTCGGGATAAAGACCATATCCTCATGGTGGAAGAGTTTCAAGACTTTTGCGCCAGCGTGGCCGTGACCACCGACGACGGAAGCTATGGTATCCACGGCTATGTGGATGGTCAAATGCGAGCTCTTTTAGAAAAGGAAAATGACTTTACATTTATTCTGGCCTGCGGCCCCAAGCCGATGCTGAGAAGTGTGGCAAAGGTGGCGGAGGAGCTCGGAGTTCCATGTCAGGTTTCCATGGAGGAGCGCATGGGCTGCGGCGTGGGCGCCTGTCTGGTATGTGCCTGTGACATGGCGGACGGCACGCGCAAGCACGTCTGCAAGGACGGTCCGGTGTTCGATGCGCGGGAGGTGGACTGGAATGCTTGATATGACGGTATCACTGGCGGGGGTCGCACTGAAAAATCCTGTGGTCGTGGCCTCCGGCACTTTTGGCTTTGGCCGGGAATACGGTCAATTTTTTGACCTGTCTGAGTTGGGCGGTATCTGCGTGAAGGGGCTGACCGCCCAGCGGCGGGAAGGCAATCCTGCCCCCCGTATTGCGGAAACCCCCATGGGTATCCTCAACTCCGTGGGCCTGCAAAATCCGGGAGTGGACGCTTTTATTGCCACGGAATTGCCCTTTCTGCGGCAGTTTGATACCAAAATTATCGCCAATATCTCAGGCAATACGCCGGAGGAATACGGCGAGATGTGCGAAAAGCTAACGGCGGCTGGGGTTGACATCATCGAGGTGAATATTTCCTGTCCCAACGTAAAGGCGGGTGGGCTGACCTATGGTACCCGTCCGGAGCTGGCGGCCGAGGTGACCGAGTGCGCCAAACGCCACGCGGGTAAAACGCCGGTGATGGTGAAGCTGTCGCCCAATGTGACCGACGTTACGGAAATCGCCAAGGCAGTAGAGGGCGCAGGCGCGGACGCCGTTTCCCTCATCAACACCCTGCGGGGGATGCGCATTGACGTGAAGACCCGCCGGCCTATCCTGAAAATGAACACCGGAGGTCTGTCCGGCCCCGCTGTTCTGCCGGTTGCGGTGCGTATGGTGTGGGAAGTGGCGCAGACGGTCAAAATTCCCGTTTTGGGTATGGGGGGCGTGGCAAAAGGAGAGGATGCGGCCCAGCTTATGCTGGCGGGCGCTTCCGCCGTGGCAGTGGGCACCGCCCTGTTTGCCGACCCGCTGGCCCCTCTGCGCGTACGGGATGAATTGCAGCAAATCGCTGTGGCGCAAGGATGCGGCAAGGTATCCGACCTGACGGGCGAGGTCAAGCCGTGGTGAGGAAAAGAGGAAGCATATGACGCAGATTTATCTGGTGCGCCACGCGGAAGCGGAGGGAAACCTCTACCGCCGCGCACAGGGCTGGTACAACGCTCTGATTACAGAAAACGGCTATGCCCAAATCGAGGCGCTGCGGGCGCGGTTTGCCTCTGTTCCGGTGGATGCGGTCTATTCCAGCGACCTGTTCCGTACCATGACCACAGCAAAGGCGGTTTACCTGCCAAAGCATTTACCCCTTCAGACGGACGAGCGCCTGCGGGAAATCAATCTGGGCGCGTGGGAGGACTGCACGTGGAGCCAGGTGGGACGCTTTGACGGGGCGGGGCTGGAGCGTTTCGGAAGCTGCTCCTCCCAGTTCCGCCCTGAAGGTGGCGAAAGCTATAAAGACGTCATGGTACGCATGAAGGCCGCCGTTTTGGATATTGCAGCCCGTCATCCCGGCCAGACTGTGGCGGTTTTCAGTCACGGGGTGGCCATCCGCTGCCTTCAGGCCGCGGTGCGGGACTGGCCGCCGGAGGGGATGGCGAGGCTGTCCCACAGCGATAACACCGCCGTCACGTTGCTGGAGGTGGACGGGGAGCGCATCAAGGCAGTCTATGAGAACGACAATTCCCACCTGCCGCAAAAGGTCTCCACCTTGAGCAAACAACAGTGGTGGCGCGATTTGAACGACCCTGAGGCAAGCTGCCGCCGGGACGTGACCCTCTGGTTCCGCCCGCTGAACATGGAGGAGGAGACAGAGCGCAGCCTTTACCGTGACAGCCGCCGGGAGGCGTGGCGTACCATCCACGGCGAAATGGCGCATTATGACGAAAATGCTTACGTTGAAGCCGCTGAGCATCAAAAGGTATTCTGTGCCATGGACGGCGACAGACCTGCCGGTGTGCTCCAATTGGATACTGCGTTCCGCGCGGAGGAGAAGGTAGGCATGATTGCCTTCTATTACATGACGCCGGAATACCGCCATAAGGGCTTGGGCGTCCAGCTCTTGGGGCAGGCGGTGTCCGTCTACCGTCCCCTGGGACGTGACAGGCTTCTGCTGCGCTGTGCTCCGGAAAACGCAGTGGCCCAGCATTTTTACAAAAAGTACGGCTTTCGCAAAGTGGGAGACGTACCGGGCACGGCGGTGCCGCTGGAATATCTGGAAAAGTACATTGGATATGAGGAACAGTAAGCATGGGAATGGGCTTTCTTCCTATCTCAAAACAGGATATGGCCGCCCGCGGCTGGCAGGAGTATGATTTTCTGCTGATAACAGGAGACGCCTATGTCGACCACCCATCCTTCGGCCCCGCCGTGATTTCCCGCGTGCTGGAGGCAGAAGGCTATCGGGTGGCGGTGCTTGCCCAGCCGGACTGGAGAAAGCTAAGTGCCTTTACAATGCTTGGCCGTCCAAGGTTGGGCGTTTTCATCTCTGCCGGAAATCTGGACTCCATGGTAGCACACTACACAGCGGCAAAGCGCCGACGGCATGATGACGCCTATTCGCCCGGCGGCAAGGCGGGCTTGCGGCCCGACCGTGCTACTATCGTTTATGCCAACCGCATTCGGGAGGTCTTTGGGGACGTTCCGGTGGTGATTGGCGGGCTGGAAGCGTCCCTGCGGCGGTTTGCCCACTATGACTACTGGGAGGACAAGGTGCGCCGCCCCATTTTGTTTGACGCGCAGGCCGACCTGTTGGTCTACGGTATGGGGGAATATGCCACCAGAGAAATTGCCGCCCGTCTGGCGTCTGGAACGTCGGTGAAAGAGATTACCGACGTAAGAGGGACTGCCTTTGCTGCCGACAGTCCGGCGGCATGCGCGTATCCGATGGTGGAATGCGCGTCCTTTGAAACGGTTTCCGAGGACAAACGCGCTTACGCGGAGGCCAACATGGTGCAGTATCAGGAGCACGACCCCATTGTGGGTAAGGCGGTGCTCCAGCGGTGCGGCGGAAAGCTCCTTGTCGTGAATCCGCCTGCTATGCCCCTTACCATGGCAGAGCTGGACACGGTGGCCGAGCTGCCCTATATGCGGGAGCCGCACCCGGTCTATGACGCGCAGGGGGGCGTTCCCGGCATTGAGGAAGTGCGGTTTTCTGTCATCCACAACCGTGGGTGCTTTGGCGCGTGCAACTTCTGCTCGCTGGCGTTTCATCAGGGACGTATCGTCACCTCCCGCAGCCATGAGAGTGTGGTGCGCGAGGTGACGGCACTGACCCATCACTCCGGTTTTAAGGGGTATATCCATGACGTGGGCGGCCCAACCGCCAATTTCCGCCGTCCGGCCTGTAAAAAACAGCTCAAGGCGGGACTGTGCAGGAACCGCGCTTGTCTGGCGCCGGAGCCGTGCCCCAATCTGGATGCCGACCACAATGACTATCTGGCGCTCCTGCGAAAGCTGCGGGCAGTACCGAGGGTAAAAAAGGTGTTCATCCGCTCCGGTATTCGCTTTGATTATCTGTTGCAGGACAGGGGCGGGGAGTTCTTTGCGGAGTTGGTCAAACACCATGTGTCCGGCCAGTTGAAGGTGGCTCCGGAGCACTGCGTGGACAGCGTTCTGGATTATATGGGCAAGCCATACTTGGCAGCCTTTGAGAAATTTAAACAAAAATATGAAAATCTGAATAAACGGTATGACAAGCCTCAATTTCTGGTGCCTTACCTTATGTCGTCCCATCCGGGCTGCACGCTGCGGGATGCGGTGGCGCTGGCGGAATGGCTTCACCGGACGGGACGCCAGCCGGAGCAGGTGCAGGACTTTTACCCCACGCCGGGAACGCTGTCCACCTGTATGTACCACACCGGCTTTGACCCCCGCACGATGAAGCAGGTCTATGTTCCGAAGTCGCCCCATGAAAAGGCGCTCCAGCGGGCGCTGCTCCAATGGAAACGCCCGGAAAAACGGGCCTTGGTGTTGGAAGCCCTTCGGAAAGCGGGACGGGAAGACTTGATTGGATATGGAAAGCGGTGCCTTATCCGCCCTGAGGCAGGCAAGGGAAGCGGCGGCAAGCCTATGCCGCAAGACGGTATTTCCCACCGGAAGAACGGCCGCGCAGCTTGGAAGAAAAAAAGCGGCCCCAAACCGCTTAAGGTCTATGGCGGCGGAAAAAAGAGAGGAAAAAAGTGATGAAGCATGGCAAGCCAGCTTATTGACTTGCCATGCTTCATCTGTTCAGGACAGGTTATCGGGTCAGGTCATCGGCCATGTCGCGAATCCCACGGCCTGCGTCGTCCACGGTATCACGCATGGCGTCGCCTGCGCGGTCAACGGCCCGGCGGGTATCGTCGACCAATTCACTGCCGGTGTGGTGAGGGTCGGTCACCATGCCGCGGTCGGTGGCGTAATAGTCATAGTCAGCACGTCCGCTGCGGGCAGAGATGCTTCGCGCAGACGCTGCGCTGCCGGTCCCTTCGGGGGTCGGGGTTCCTGTTGTGCCGGGCATGGTGCCGCTGGGCGTGACCTGCTGGGTGGGGATGCCGGTGCCTGCGCCGGCGTTATCCTTCTGCCCGCCGGCACAGCCGGTCAAAGTAAAGACCATAGCCAATGCCAAAAGCGCACCGGCAAAAGATTTGCGTTTCATCTTTCTTCCTCCTCCGCTTGTGATTTTGGATGAATATCCGGGTATAGTATGTGTGCGGCGGACGGCGATTATGGCGGCAAAATTTTTACGTCAAATTTCGGAAAAACGCTTGCAAAAAAAAGGCTGTTGTGCTACTCTTTAACAAGAATAGTTCCTATTAAATATTGAAAAGAGGTTATAATACAATGGAACTGAAGGGGAGCAAGACCGAAGCGAATTTGTGGATTGCTTTTGCAGGAGAGTCTCAGGCGCGAAATAAATATACATACTTTGCCAGCAAGGCAAAAAAAGAGGGCTATGAGCAGATTGCCGCTATTTTTACTGAGACGGCAGCCAATGAAAAAGAGCATGCCGAGCTGTGGTTCAAGGAGCTGGGCGGTATCGGTACCACGGCGGAAAACCTGAAGGCTGCGGCGGCGGGCGAGAACGACGAGTGGACCCGTATGTATAAAGAGATGGCGGAGACCGCGCGGGAAGAGGGTTTTGCCCGCATCGCGGAGATGTTTGAGGGCGTGGCAAAGATTGAGAAGCACCACGAGGAGCGCTATCTCAAGCTGTTGGGCAATGTGGAAAACGACCTGGTCTTCAAGGCCGGAGAGGAGACTGTGTGGATTTGCCGCAACTGCGGACATATTCATGTGGGCAAGGAAGCGCCGGAGGTTTGTCCGGTGTGCAGTCATGCACAGGCTTATTTTGAGCGTCTCAGCGAAAAATTTGACTGACATTTTCAAGAAAAAAGCCGCATCCGGTTTTTACCGGATGCGGCTTTTTGACTGGTCATATAAGGGAATATGTAGAGATTGCGATACAGCTGGCCGCACTGTCCCACGATACTGCCACACCGCTTGCCCCAGCAAGGTCGCGGAGCTTATAATACCGCACGCCGTCTGCAAGCAATACGGATACCGCCAGCGGTTCGCCTGCATCGCTTGGGAAGAGCGTAGTCTGCCAGAGCCATCCCTGGGGGACGAAGGCCGCACTTTCCTGCCAGAGTATTGAGGAAGCTGCGGCGCTTGTTTCAGTCAGCAATGCCTGCCAATTAGAAAGGGTGATGTAGTTGGCGCCTGCCACATTGCGGGCGTTCAACACAGCAGGCGTACCGTCCAACAGAATATTGACAGAGACAACTTGAGAAGCTGGCCGATGGTCTGCCAATACGCATAACGCGTGCGCCAGCTCCTGCCGTTGGAGATAGCTGCCCCTGGCGAAGCCCCAGTAGCCCACATTTGGACATTGTGCGCCGTTGGCCGTGCAGAGCCGTTGAAGCAAAGTGTTGGCCGCCGCCGCGGAAATGTATTCGTCAGGGTGGAAGTAGTTCCCGCCGGTGCCGCTGACCAGCCCAAGACTGCGGAACGCCAGAATGGCTTCGCAGTCAGACCGCCCGGCCGGAACGTCGAGGAAGGGCTGTGCGTTGTCTGCTGTGGCTTCCAGATGGAAAAAGTCCGTCAGCGTTTTCAGATACTCGCCGCGGGTAACGCCATACAGCGGCCCGAAGGTGTGGTTGCTCATGGGGGCCATCCAGCCCTCAGAGACGGCGCGTTCCGCCTCCTGCTTCTGCTTGGCGTCCGGCTGAAGGTCTACAAAACCCTGAAGCACATCGGAAGGCAGGTCTGCCCCGCGGTAGGGGAGTACCGCATACCCCCGGATAAAAATGCTGTCCACCGCGTGGCGGCGCACCATGACCACATCCTGCATATAAGGGCTGGACTCGCTGGAAGGGAAGAAACGCTCCGGCTGGTCAAGGCGGTTTGGAAGGGTGTTGCCCTCCACGGAGTAGACCCAGTTGTCTTCGATATAAAGGACGATGCCCACATGGCCGGAGGTACCGTCACCTGCCCAGTCATAGAAAATAAGGTCGCCCATCTGCGGAAGATAACTGCCGCCCAGACGGGGGCCTTCCCGCCATTGGCCGGCGGCTTGGAAGGTTTTCATGGCGGCGGTGCAGCTTGCAAACGGCTTGACCGCCGTTTCCGGCACTCCGGCTTGGGCAAGGCACCACGAAACGAACATGGCGCACCAATAGCCCTGCGGGATGCCGTACCAGTTGCCGTATTTTGTGAATTCCTTCTCACCGTTTGCGCCGTCGGTATAGCCCATCTGGGTGAGCGCGACAGCTACGGTGTCGGCGGCTTGATTACCGGTGTTTTGATGTGTGTTCTCATAAGCGGAAAAGGCTGGAAGGGACAGAATGAGGGAAAACAAGAGAGCGAGGGCGGTCAAACGGGGGAAAAGCGGTACTTTCCTGCTGCACATAGGGCCATCCTCCTTATCAAGCTCTTTGACAACAGGATAAGGCCGGTGGCGAAATTTGTCAATTAGGCCAGCAGGGCGGGCAGCAGGTCGTCCACGTCGGGATAGGCGAGAATGGCCCAGCGAATACCCAGCTCCCGCGCGATGGACAGCTTCTTGCGAATGGAGGAAGCGTCGTCAAAGAGGACAAAGTGAGCGCCGTTCTGGTGGCTCATGTAAGTGAAGTAGTGTGCGCAAAGCTCGTGGGAGAAAAAGACGGAGGGGGAGCGTTCCTCCATACGGCGGTGAAGCTCCTCCCTGCTGAGGGGCGTCCCGCCGCCGGAGGGAGAGGGCAGGAAAAAATCCTCCGCTATCCGCTGAACGCCTAATGTAAGCCGGTCTGCGCCATACTGTTGAACAGCGTCCTCCAATCGGCGGCGGAGAGAGCCGCCGGACAGGGCGGAGGAGACCACTACCCGAGCGTTGGTGGAAAAGCGCGCATACCGTTCCGGGAGATAGAGCGGCCAGCCCCGACGGGTGAGAACGCCGCCCAACTCCTCGGCGATGGCCGAAGTTAAGCTGCATGGATTGCGCTCAAAGTCGCAGATTACGCCGTTGAAGTGGCGGGCGGTGCATTCCCGTATGACTTCGCGGCAAAAAACAGCGCTGTCGCCCCGGCCGTCTAATGAAACGTCGTCCACCACCATGAGTCCGCCGCGGGCAGAGACCGGAATGCCAGAACGGAGGAGATGGCCGCCTGGCCCCACGCGATAAGCCATGTGGCCGATGGGCAGACCGAAGGCGGAGGCCGCCTGCAGCTGGGCGGGCGGCGAGGTGAGCAGTAAGTCAGGGCGGTTCGGGTGCATAGGAGTTCCCCCTTGTCCAATTTTTTATTTAATGATATAATCCATTATCCAATCTATATGGTCGAGCGGGCCGGAGTATGCGGAGGTGTTTTGGTGGCCATTTCTCTTTTGCCGGATTATTGCTGCGGCAGTATCTATGAAGTGGCGCCGGAAAAGCTCCGCGCCCTTGGCGTAACGCTGCTGTTGGCCGATTTGGACAATACGCTGGTTTCCTATGATGAGGCGCTGCCGTCAGAGCGCCTGCGTGCCTATGTGAAAGAACTACAGCAAACAGGGGTAGACTTATTCCTGCTGTCCAACAGCCGCAAGCCTGTTCGCCCAAAGCGGTTTGCCGAGGCTCTTGACATCCCGTATCTTGGCCATGCAGGTAAGCCCAAAACCGGCGGTTATAAAACCGCAATGGAGCGCATGAACCGCACGGCGGCTGAAACCATGATGGTGGGCGACCAGGTGTTCACCGACGTACTGGGGGCAAAACGGGCAGGGGTGCGCGTCATTCTTTTGCGGCCTATCCGGCTGGCGGGCAACCCCGGACGCTACCTGCGTTATGGTGTGGAGATGCCCATGCGGCTGATAAGAAGGAGGAGAACGCTGTGAGTGCAATATTTGGACCGGCGGGAAATTCCGAGTCTTTTTCCGCCGTTCACAAGTCATCCTTAAAGGCGCCGACTTGGCTGAAGGAATTTGGACTGGACGCCTATGAATACCAATGCGGCAAAGGGGTCAACGTGGGGGAGGAGACCGCCCGCAAGCTGGGCGCTGCCGCCGCGGCGCAGGGAATCACCCTGTCCCTGCACGCCCCATACTTTATCAATCTGGCAAATCCCGACCCGGAACGGCTGAAACAGACTGCGGGCTATATCACGCAGGCGTGTCAGGCGGCGGACTGGATGGGGGCAAGGCGGGTGGTTATCCACTCAGGGAGCGTCATGAAGCGTACCCGTCAGGAGGCACAGGAAGTCACGCTGCGGTCGCTGAAAGAGGTTATTAAAATTTGTGATGGTGAAGGATACGGACACATTCACCTTTGTCCGGAAACCATGGGGAAAATCAACCAGATGGGCGACTTGGACGAGGTGCTGGAGATGTGCACGCTGGACGAGCGGCTCATTCCCTGTGTGGATTTCGGGCATCTGTATGCCCGCACGCTGGGGGAGTTGAGCGGCGACGAGGCGTGCGAAAGGATGCTCGACAGGATGGCGGAGGTGCTGGGGAGCGAGCGGGCGAGCCGTTTCCACAGCCATTTTTCCAAAATCGAGTTTACCCAGAACGGCGGCGAAAAGCGGCATCTGACTTTCGGTCAGAGTGAATTTGGCCCTGATTGGACGCCGCTGGCGCGGGCGGTGGCCGCCCGAAAGTGGAGTCCCACCTTTATCTGCGAATCGGCAGGGACACAGGCGGAGGACGCATTGACGATGAAGCAAACCTACTGGAACTTTTTATCAGGAGATGAGACGGTATGAACCATTTGAAGAAAATCGAACAGAAGCTTCCTGAATATGGCTTGGACGCCATGCTGGTGACCTCTGCCCCCGGCGAGTTCTACGCTGTTGGCTTCCACGGCGAGGGCGTGGCGCTGGTGACCAGAGAGCGGTCTTGGTACTACACCGACTCCCGCTATATTGAGGCGGCTCAAAAGCAGATTAAGGACGCCGAAGTGGCAGTGCCACGGAGGGGGGAGAGCTATGCTTCTCTCATCAAGATGCTGGTGGAGCAAAACAACATCAAAACGCTGGGCATCGAAGAGCAGTATATGTCGGTGGAGACCTATGACCGCTGGCGCGACGCGCTTCCGGCAGAGCTGAAAAGCGCCGGAGGGCTGCTGAACGAGCTTCGCATGGTCAAGGACGAGGAAGAGTTGTTCTTGATGGAGGCCGCCCAGCGCATCACGGACGAGGCGTTTCTCAAAATTTGCGAGTTTATCAAGCCGGGCATGACCGAGCTTGAAATCTCTGCCCGACTCCAGTATGAGATGCTCTGTGCGGGTGCGCAGAAGATGTCATTTGACCCCATCGTAGCAGCCGGTCCCAACGGGAGTATGCCCCACGCCATTCCCGGCCCCCGCAAGGTGGAGAGGGGCGACTTCATCACCATGGATTTCGGCTGCATGGTAGGCGGCTACTGCTCCGATATGACCCGCACCGTGGCGCTGGGAGAGCCGTCAGAGGAGATGCGCAAGGTGTACCGTGTGGTGCAGGAGGCCCAGAAGGCGGGCATTGCCACCGCCCACGGGGGCGTAAAAGGCTGTGATGTTCACAATGCTGCCCGGCAGGTTATCGCGGACGCGGGATATGGGGAATACTTCGGTCATGGCTTCGGACACAGTTTAGGCATTGAAATACATGAAGACCCGCGGTTCTCCCCAGCGTGGGAGAAGCCCATTCCGGCGGGAGCCGTGCTGTCGGCAGAGCCGGGCATTTACCTGCCGGGCAAATTCGGCATGCGGATTGAGGACGTCATCGTTTTGACGGAGAACGGCTGCCGCGACATCACCCATTCAGAGAAGGAACTGATTATTTTGTAAGCTTTTTCTCCGCTTTTTTCGCATTTTGCCAAAGTATGGGGATAAAAGACTTGCAATCCGGCGCAACAACGGGTAAAATAAAAACGTATATTAACACTTTGGAGGATGATTCCTATGGCAACGATTTCCGCCAGCGATTTCCGCAATGGCGTGACCTTTGAGATGGACGGAAAGGTCATGCAGGTGGTTGAATTCCAGCATGTTAAGCCGGGCAAGGGCGCTGCGTTTGTACGCACCAAGATGAAAAATGTCATCACCGGCGCTGTGACCGAGACCTCCTTCAACCCCACCGCCAAGTTCGAGCAGGCGTTCGTGGAGCGCAAGGACATGGAGTACAGCTACAACGACGGCGACCTCTATTACTTCATGGACCCGGAGACCTTCGACATGGTGCCCATCGGCAAGGACACCCTCAGCGACTCCTTCCGCTTCGTGAAGGAGAATATGACCTGTAAGATTATGTCTTATAAGGGTAATGTCTTTGGTGTGGAGCCTCCTAACTTCGTCGACTTGGAGGTCACGGAGACCGACCCCGGCTTTAAGGGTGACACCGCCACCAATGTGATGAAGCCTGCGACGTTGGAGACCGGCACTGAAATCAAGGTTCCCCTGTTCATCAACCCCGGTGATAAGATTAAAATCGATACCCGCACCGGCGAATATCTTGAGCGCTGCAAGAACTGAGCGCCTGGGCCTGTAAGTGCGGCGAGGCTTTTGCCTCAGAAAGGGACAAAACGATGACCATTACTGAAAAAGTAGCGTACCTGAAGGGGCTGGCCGAGGGCTTGGATTTGGACACTTCTAAATCCAAGGAGGGCAAGCTCATCTCTGTGATGATTGGCATTCTGGAAGAGGTTGCCCTCTCTATTGAGGACTTGGATGAAAACGCCGCTGCTCTGGGGGAGGAAATCGACGCCATTTCCGACGATTTAGCTGACGTGGAGTCCGTCATCTTTGAGGACGAAGATGACGATGATTTCTGCGGATGCGATTGCTGCGACGAGGACGAGGATTTCTTTGAGGTGGAATGCCCCAACTGTTCTGAGGAGCTGGTGGTGGACGAGTCCGTATTGGCAAACGGCACGATTCAATGCCCCAACTGCAAGCAGACCTTTGCCCTCGACCTCTCCGACGAGGAGGAGGAAGAGGAGTAATTCTCCCTCAACGAAAGAGCCTTTGGCACCGACCGTCGGGCGGTTATCATGCTTTGCAAAAGGACGGCACAGCCTATGCAGGCTGTGCCGTCCTTTTTGACTGCGCCGTACAGCGCCCGATATTCCAGATTTATACAGAGCATGCCAGAATGAGGAAACCCCGAAAACATTGTGGCCGTAAGGCTATGCTCTGCCTTGACAAGCATCGTCAAAGAGAATAAGATATGCCATATGAAATGTCTTGCCTTCCATAAAGTGGAGGTGGACATTCCGAGAAAATATGAAAAAGTGGGAGTGAAGGTATATGTCAAAAGAGAAATTGCGTGTTGGCATCATCGGTGCCGGCAGATGGTCCACCCGTGCGCATATCCCCGGCTGGGTTCGCAGCGACCTGTGCGATGTGGTCTGCCTGTGCGATACAGATAAGGAAATGGCCCAACAGAAAGCGAAAATGTTCGGCATCCCCGAAGTGTGCACCGACGCTATGGAGATGATTGCCCGCAACGATTTGGACGTCATCGACGTTTGCACCCGCGACGAGCACGGCGAAACCCACGAGCCGCTGACCTTTGCCGCTCTGAATGCAGGCAAGCATGTGCTGGTGGAGAAGCCGGTGGCCCAGGATTTCCATCGCGTAAAGGAAGCTCAGGCTCTGGCAGAGAGCAAGGGCCTGAAGACCAAGGTGGGCCTTACGTTCCGCTATGCGCCCGCCGTGCAGTATATGTTCGAGTTGGTGCGGGAAGGCTTTATCGGTGAGCCTTACGTTTTCAACGGCTTCGAGCAGAACTGCCAGTGGATTGACCCGGAAAACCCCCAGGACAAGCGTCTGCACAAAACCCGTCCGGACGAGCCTCTGGTGGGCACCGATTTTTCCCGCGAGGGCATTGAAGTCGGCTCTCTGGAGGGCTACGGCGCTCCCACCATCGACATTGGGCTGGAACTGGTGAACTCCGACGTCAACAGCATCTGCTGCACCATGGCCAACATGGTGAAGTACCGCCGCCGCTACAACACCGACCCTGCCGGCCATCGGGAACGCATCAACTGGGACGACGCGGATATGTTTATGGCGGAGTGCGCCAACGGCGCGCTGTTTTCTATGCAGACCAGCTTCGTCACCGTGGGTAACTACCCCGGCATTGAGGCTCGCATCTATGGCAGCAAGGGCGCCCTGATTGCCCGCTTGGTCTCTGAGTTCGGTGTGATTCAGACCCTGCATTGCGCCACGCCGGAGCACGTGGAATTCGTGCCTATGGAAATCCCCGACCGGTTCTGGAACCCCGGCCATCAGCCTGACGACGAGTGGGATACCGCATTCTACGGCTGCCTGGTGCAGAATTTCTTAGAGGAAATTCACTCCGGCGGCGCGAAGAACGAGGGCAACTTTGCCCAAAGCGCCCGTGTGCAGGAGATTATCAATGCGGCGGAGAAGTCTCACCGTGAACGCCGCTGGATTGACCTGCCCCTGTAAGTCCCCAATCCAATGAAATGAGGAACGACAATGAAACAGCTTGGTTTGCGTGCAGTACCCTTTGACGAGGGCCAGATTGCAGCAATTAAGGACAAAGCGGCCCAGCATGGCTATGAGCTTTTGCAGCTTGACCCCAAGGGCAGTTATCCCGAAGATGCGCTGAAGGACTGCGAGCTGCTGATGGGCTATTTCCCCAAGGAAATGGTCAAAAAAGCCGTTAATCTCAAGTGGCTCCAGTCTGCCTCCGCCGGCGTGGATAAACTCTGCGATTTAGCTATGTACCCCAATGACAGCGTGATTCTGACCAATTCCTCCGGTGCTTTTGGCATCGCCATTGCAGAGTATTTGCTGACGGGGCTGCTGATGCTGATGCGGCGGATGCCGGTTTATCTGGAGCAGCAGAAGCGCCACGAGTGGAAGCAGGCTCCGGGTGGCATCGGCTCTGTTTACGGCAGCACGGTGACGGTGATTGGCCTCGGCGACTTGGGCAGCAATTTCGCCAAGCGCATGAAGGCTTTGGGCGCAACGGTGCGTGCAGTAAAGCGCACGGTTTGCGAAAAGCCGGAGTATGTGGATGAGCTTTATACCAATGATAAGCTGCTTGAGGCAGTCAAAGATGCGGACGTGGTGGCCATGTGCCTGCCGGGCACGCCTCAGACTGAGGGTATGGTGAGCGCCGAGGTCATGGCGGCCATGAAGCAAGGCGCGTACCTGCTGAATGCAGGCCGCGGTAAGACGTTGAATCAGGATGCGCTGGTGCAGAACCTGAAGAGCGGGCACCTGGGCGGCGCAGTCATCGATGTGGCAGTGGTGGAGCCGATTCCCGCCGACGACCCTATCTGGGATTTGCCCAATATCGTCATCACGCCTCACATTTCGGGCAATGACAATGACAGCCTGAACGCCAATCTGATGTTCGACATCTATATGGAGAACCTCGACCGTTACTTTGCAGGTGAAAAGCTGCGTAACGTCATTGATTTGAAACGCGGATATTAAGTATAAAACAACCGGTCCCCGGCACGTTTGCGTCGGGGACCGGATTTTTTGCATCTGCACGGTCAGCGTTCATGCAAGGAAGCAAGCCAATTGTCCGATTCCTGCCAAGAACGAAAGATGACAACCGTCTTTTCTTTCTGGTATTTTTCCAGCAGGGTGCGGACGGCGGGCAGTTGTGTGCGGGGAAAATCCAAAATATACTGGCGAAATTCATCGTCAAGGGACTCCTCGACCCACGGCAGGTCGTCCCGCCTTGTACCGATGCGCGCCTCTGCCGCTGCGAGGCAGGCGTCAACAGGGGGGTCCAAGAGGAAAACCGCGTCGCATGGTTTGATGCGGGTTTCCAGTGTCCGCAGATAATTTCCGTCGATAACCCAGCGGTCTTTGGCAAGGATAGCCGCCAGCTTTTGGTCAAATTCTTCCGGGGTGATAGTTGTCTTATCCGGCTTGTGCCACAGCATATCCAGATGATAGAGGGGAAGTCCGGCCGCATCCCGAAGTTTTCGTGCAAAGGTGCTTTTTCCCGCGCCGGGGCTGCCAATCACAAGCGCTTTTTGGAACATAGTATTACTTCCTTTTCGCGTTTTCCAGCCACCAGTTGAAGTGATGCTCTACCAAATTCAGCGGAATGGAGCCGTACTCCAGCATAACGTCGTGGAACTCCTTGATGTCGAACTTCTCTCCTAATTCTTTTTCCGCCTTTTCCCGAAAGCCGAAGAATTTCATGCTGCCCCATTTGTAAGAGAGCGCTTGAGCGGGGAAGCCGACGGTGTAGCGTAGCAGTTCTGTGTACACCTCAGCCTGGGTGAACATGGTGTGTTCCAAAAGAAAGGCCTCGGCCTGCTCATATGTCCAGCCTAAAGCGTTGAGGCCGGTGTCCACAATGAGGCGGCAGCAGAGGAAAGCGTCCCAGCACAAGCGGCCAAAGTCATTGTAGGGGGAGTAGAGGCCGATTTCACGGCAAAAACCGGAGGCATATTCGGCCCAACCGTCGGCACAGGCGGTGTTATAATGGTGGTGGATGATGTCGGGCAGGGTGTCGTCCTCCATCACCAAATTCATTTGATAGTGATGACCTGGCAGCAGCTCATGGTAAATGACCGCGTTTGCGCGCACCTGACAGCGCTTGTCCAGCTCTGCGGCGCTGTAATAGTAAACTCCAATAGGCTCCTCCACCGGGACGTTGTAATAGCCCCAGGAGGTGGTAGCTTCCCGCTTGGGGTCGATGCGCCGCACGGCGCAATCGGCCTTTGGCATCCGGTTGAAGTACTTCGGCAGAATAGGGCGAATTTGATTCAAGTATCCGGTTAAGGTCTCCTGCATTTCTTCCGGTGTTTTGAATTTGAAACGGGGGTCATCCTGTACGCTGCGGGTAAACTCCTCCAGTGTTCCGGTGAAGCCGACCTGCTTCATGATGTCCCGCATTTTGCTTTTTGTTTCTTCCAATGCGCGGAAGCCGGCGGCATGGACTTCCTCCGGCGTGGCGTCACAGGAAATATAAGTGTCCATTTGCCGGCGGTACATCTCATAACCGCCGGGATACTGCCCCATGCCAAGGGTTTGAGGCGCGTGAGGAATGTATTCTGTTTTCAGATAATCCACCAGTTCGGCAAATACCTGTGCGGCCTCTTCTGCGATGGGAACGGCGCCGTCGCAACGAGTGCCTGCTTCTTCATTCATCTCAAGATAGCTGTCAATGGTGGTGAGGACAATCTCACAGGCTGCCACCGGCATACGGATATAGTGCTTGGACTGTTCAACCAGCTTGCGGTGCATGGCGCGGATGTAGTCGGGGAATTTACGAAAAATGTCCAGAAAACGCTCTTTTTCCTTTGGCGCCTGGACATTCATTCCAAGGATTTTACGATAGAGGTCGGGAAGGGGACAGGTATAGTGGTTCAGGTCGAACTTGTGCCAGTAGTTGAGATAGTTTTTCTCAATATAATGGCAGTAGTATTCCAGTAAAAGAAGTATCATCTCGTCAGTGTGGCTTTGGGGCTGGCTCAGCAGGCCATGCACGGTTTTCAGCGTTTTCTGCGCCAGTTGATAGTCCTGCTCTGCCTTTTCCAGAGAGATGTCAGGCAAAGTGTTATCGGGAAAAGACCACTTGACAAAATAGACCTCGTTATTTTCAGTGGTACGGCGATAAAAATCGTCAGCCAACTGCTTGATAGATGGGGTAATGTCCATTGGAAAGCCTCCTTTTGAAAAGAACTTTAGTACCTGCTACAACTTTAGCAGAGCAAACTTGAAAAGTAAAGCAAAAGGCGCATAATTGCAAGTGAAGCTTGAGAATGCTTCACTGGTAAGCAAGAAAAAGGATAAATTGAGATTAAAAGGAAAATAAAAAAATCATTCCCATGTGATGTAAAAAAATGTAATACACAAGGAAGGCGGAATTGTATAGTACGGATGATTTCTACAGGGAAAAGCATAGATAAATAGTGAAAATATACAAAAGAAATGGCTTGATTATCTTCTTCTTGCAAATAGCGGGCGAATTCTTTATAATATATTTCATAGAAAAGGGCGGCAATCCCAAAAGTAAGGTATTGCTTGTGTTTGTGTACTTAAAGGTGCTTTCCTGCTTTAAAGTTGCGAATTGAACGATTTGAATTTATGCGAGAGCTTTCTTGCATTTTAAAATCTTTTGTTGAGAGGACTCAATTCCGGCCTGCGTCGGATTGAGATATTTAGGGCGGGGAAATATCCCGACGCTCAATCTTTATGAAAAGGAGAGAGACCGATGAAGAAGAAGATTGCTCTGCTGTTGGCGGCGGTTATGGTAATGGCTCTTGCGTTGAGCGCCTGCACCGGCAGCAAGGAACCAAACGAAACGCCTTCTGCTTCCGGCACCCCCAGCGAGGGCGGTGTGGCTGTCGTTGCTCTGGGCTATGAGCCCGACATCATGAACACCTACTCCACCCACCTGATGGGCGACGTTCAGGCCACGATGATGGAGGGCCTGCTGCGTCCCGATGAGAACATGGAGTATCAGCCCTGGCTGGCCACTGAGGTTCCCACCGTTGAAAATGGCGGTATCGTCCTCAATGACGACGGCACCATGGACATCACCTACCACCTGCATGAGGGCGTTCTCTGGCATGACGGCGAGCCGTTCACTTCCGAGGACGTGAAGTTCACCTGGGAAGCGCTGTGCGACCCCGATTGGGATGCTGAGTCCAAGGGCGACGCCGCGGACATCGATTCCATCGATTGCCCCGACGACCTGACTGTGGTTTGCCACTACAACAAGCAGACTCCGGACTTTGCTCAGACCATCTTCACCTTCGGCATCATGCCCAAGCACATCTGCGAGGGCCTGGATATGAACGACCCCAACAATGCTTATCACCTTAACCCCGTTGGCACCGGCGCTTTCAAGTTCAAGGAGTGGAAGCACGGTGAGTACATCGAGCTGGTGAAGAATGAGAACTACTGGGGCGAGGAGAAGCCCCATCTGGACGGCATCGTATTCCGCTTCATCACCGACGAGAACACCCGTATCGCGCAGCTGAAGAGCGGCGACATCGACTTCACCTGCAACCTGTCCTTCCAGAACTATGAAGAGTATGCCAACATTGAGGGTACCACGGTTGCCGTGCAGCCGCTGAACTCCTGGGGCTACATTGACTTCAATACCACCCGTCCCGGCCTGGACGACGTGAACGTGCGTCATGCCATTTCCTGCGCCATCGACCGCGACGCCATCGTGGACCAGTTGTTCAACGGCCTGCCCACCGCATGGTATCAGCCTTGGATGGCCAGCGACCCCCATCATGTGGACGGCTTTGTCAGCGCTTACAGCTATGACATGGAGAAGGCCGCTCAGATTTTGGACGACGCAGGCTGGGTGCTGAACGCTGACGGCGTCCGCGAGAAGGACGGCGTAAAGCTGGAGTATGAAATCAGCTGCAAGGCCGGCGGCGCCGGCGACGAGGCCATTGAGCTGGTTGCAGTCGATTCCCTTGGCAAGCTGGGCATCAAGCTGACGGTGAACAACGCTGCCGCGTCCACTTTCACTGCCAACATGTATGCCGGCGAGTATGACCTGGCCATTGGCCGTTACATCACCGCGCCCGGCGCCAGTCGTACCGTTATGTATGCTTCCGACGGTCTGCTGAACCGCGGCAAGTGGTACAACGACGAGTTCGACGCTCTGAGCCACAAGATTGACGTGGAGATGAACGACGAGGCCCGTAAGGAACTGGTTGAGCAGGCTCTGGCGATTTTTGACGAGGGTATGCCTCAGGTTATCACCTACAACAATGCGGACGTTATCGTGATGAAGTCCAATTTGAAGGGCGTTAACCTGAACCCGACCAACATGACTCACTTCATGAATCCTCAGACCTGGTACTTTGAGCAGTAATTGCGTTTGCCAAACAGCAAAGCATAAGTTTTAATGTGTTGATGAGTAAGCGCATGAAGGCAAACGAACCCAGCAAGCCCTTCATGCGCTTACTCTCTTCACTTTATATACCGGCGGGGGTGCTCTTGAGCGCCCATTCCTGCACGCGAGGAGGTCTTTACTCTTGCTGAAATACATCATAAAGCGAATCCTGCAGGCAATCCCCATGCTGATTGCAGTATCCATCATTATCTATGCGCTGCTGCAATTCATGCCGGGCGACCCGCTGGATATGTATCTGGAAAACCCCAATGCCTCGCCTGAGGTCATTGAAAAGATGAAAGAGTCCTATGGACTGAACGACCCCATTCCTGTCCAGTATTTGAACTGGGCGAAAAACCTGCTCAAGGGCGATTGGGGCAGAAGCTACAATTCCCGCCGTCCGGTGCTGGACCTGCTGGCCGAACGTATCGGCCCCACGCTCCAGCTGACGGTGACCGCCTTTATTCTTTCGGTGGTGGTTGCCATACCATTGGGCATATTCGGTGCCATAAAAAAAGGAAAGCCATTTGATTATGTCACCACGACATTAACATTTCTTGGTATCTCCATGCCGGTGTTCTGGTTTGGACTGATGCTGCAGTTGATTTTCTCTGTCCACCTGGGGTGGCTTCCGACGGCAGGCCGTGTTACGGTAGGAGCGGCATACAGCGGTTCCTTCCTGGATGTTGCGCGCCATCTGGTCTTGCCTGCCATTGTTCTGTCCCTGATTTACATCGCCGGTTGGAGCCGCTATGCCCGCTCCAATTTTTTGGAGGTCATGAATCAGGACTACATCCGCACCGCGCGCGCGAAGGGGTTGAAGGAGGGCAGCGTTTTAGGCAAGCACGCTTTCCGCAACGCCCTGATTTCTTTGATTACAGTCATTACCTTGGACATTCCGGTGCTGTTCTCCGGCGCCGTAGTGACCGAGGCGGTGTTCTCATGGCCCGGTATGGGCTCTTTTATGAAGGATGCGCTGGACAAGCAGGACTATCCTGTTCTGATGGGCATCTTGATGATTAACGCACTGCTGGTTATTCTGAGCAACCTGTTGGCCGACATCTTGTATGCAGTATTTGACCCGCGTATCAAGTACGATTAAAAGGAGGCTTACCCTATGGCTGAAAAGTTGAAAAAGTCGCAGGCGAAGTCTCCTGAAGGGGGCGCGCCGGTTCGGACTCCGACCCAGCAGGCCCTGCGCCGGTTCCGAAAAAACCGCATCGCCATGCTTGGCGCGGTTATCCTGATTGTTCTGGTTGTTTTTGTCATCGTAGGGCCGTTGTTTGCCAAGTATGACCCGAATGCGAACGATTTGTTTGCCATTCTGAAAAAGCCCTCCGCAGAGCACCTCCTGGGCACCGATTCCATGGGCCGTGACCTGTTGACCCGCCTGATGTACGGCGGCCGCATTTCGTTGGCTATCGGTCTTGCAACATCTGTGTTTTCTATGGCTATCGGCTCGCTGATAGGAGCGCTTGCGGGTTATTATGGCGGCGTGACAGACAGCCTGCTCATGCGTCTGACCGACCTGTTTCTCACCATTCCGACGCTGCCTTTGCTGATGGTGTTCGGCGCAGTCTTTAAGCCGTCTCCGCTGTTGCTGGTGGTTCTGATTAGCGTGCTGAACTGGACGACCACTGCCCGACTGGTGCGCAGCAAGTTCCTTACCTTGCGGACACTGGATTACGCAAAGGCGGCGCAGGCCATCGGTGCGAAAAACAGCCGCATCATCCTGCACCATCTGCTGCCCAACTCGCTGGGCGCCATCATCGTGACGGCGACCCTGACCGTGGGCCGCGCTATTATTATGGAATCCACCCTGTCCTTCCTTGGCGTGGGCATCAATCCGCCTACCGCCAGCTGGGGCAATATGCTGCAAAGCGCCAGCAGCACTATGACCCGTGCGCCGCTGACCGCCATCGCACCCGGCATTTTGATTTTGCTGACGGTGCTGGCCATCAACTTCCTTGGCGACGGTTTGGATGATGCCCTCGACCCCAAGCGGGAACATTGAGGAGGCAGTGATATGAATTTGTGGAAATTAAGCGATGAGACGCTGCGGTATGCAGAGAAAATTGCGTCGATGACGCTGGACATTGACGCCCTCTATAATAAAGAACGCTCTGAGGCGGAGGATGGCCTTGTGGTCATCAATATGGGCAATACGATACCCACGCCTTTGTCCGGCTACGATGAGGCCCGCACTCGTTTGGCAGAGTTGGCCAAGGAGGCCATGACCCTGCCGGAGGCTGACCGCCGGTTGTACTATACCCAGACCTGTTCCACGCTGGACGCGTTCTGCGCATGGCGGCAGGGTCTGTTGCCCGATATGGCAGCGCAAATCAATATGTTCCTTCATGTAGACCCGGCGCCTGCCTCTGAAGCAGTGCTGGACGGCTATTTTGCGGAGCTGCGTTCTATGCTGACCGATATGGGTTATACCGGCTCTTTGAAAGAGCAATGCGCTGCATGGGAGCAGAAAAACTTGGTACCTGCTGACGAAGTGCAGGGGACTGTCAACGACATGATGGCGATGGCCCGCGAGAAATGCGGCAATATATTGGAGCTGCCGGAAAATGACTATTACCACTGCGAGGTAGAAAGGGCCATGCCCTATAACGCCCGCAGCGACTATGACCACCGCTGTGTGGTTATCAACATCGACCCAATTTTGACCAGTCCGGCCCTAAAGCATTTGGTGTGCCATGAGGCATACCCCGGCCACTTTATGCAGTTCTCCCTGCGGCGGATGCAGTATGAAAAAGGGGAGGGCGGCGCGGACGGCCTGCTGTCGGTGTGCAACCACACCTCCTCATGCACCTTTGAGGGCATCGCGGACGCAGGCATCGAATTCATTGACTGGGAGGATAGCGACGACGACCGTGTGTACGCCCTCATCGCAACCATTCAGGCGGCGCTGGGCACCGCCGCGTCCTATCGGATGCACACCCTCAAGCAGAGCGACAAGGAGGTAGAGGACTTCCTGCGCCGCAATGCGCTGGTGGGTGGTGAAGGCTGGGTGGCCAACCGGATGGGCTTTATCCGCAACACGGCCCGCAGCGCTTTGATTTGGTCTTATTGGCGCGGTGACCAGGGCGTTTTCAGCGCATGGCGGCGTGTGGCAAAGGAAGACCGCGCGCGGTTCTTCTCCTACATCTATGGCCGTCTGCATACCGTGCAGAGCCTTCAGCTTTTCCAGTAAGCCGCGGGAAAGGAAGCTGTTATGAGCGAAAAATTGTTAGAGGTTAACAACCTCACCACAAAATTCAAAAATGACGATGGTATTTTTACTGCGGTAAACGGTGTCAGCTTCTATGTGAGAAAGGGCGAGAGCATCGGTATTGTAGGCGAATCCGGCTGCGGCAAAAGCGTTACCTCCATGTCTATCATGCGGCTTTTGAAGGAGCCGCCCGCCATCGTAAACGGCGAGGTGGTTTTTGAAGGCAAAAGCCTGCTGGAACTGCCCATGAGCGAGATGCGTAAAATTCGCGGCAATGACATCGCCATGATTTTTCAGGAGCCGATGACGTCGCTGAATCCGGTGTTTACCTGTGGCCGACAGATTTCTGAAGCGCTGATGCTCCACCAGGGCCTGTCCAAGCAGGCGGCCCGTGAGCGCTCCATTGAGATGCTGCGGATGGTGGGCATCCCTCTGCCCGAAAAGCGGGTGGATGAATTTCCACACCAGCTTTCCGGAGGTATGCGCCAGCGCGTGATGATTGCCATGGCGCTGGCCTGCCATCCAAAGCTGCTGATTGCCGATGAGCCTACCACGGCGCTGGACGTGACCATTCAGGCCCAGATTATGGAGCTCATCAAAGACCTGCGGAAAGAACTGGGCATGGCTTTGATTCTGATTACCCATGACCTTGGTGTGGTGGCCGACATGGCGGAGCGCGTCATCGTGATGTATGCCGGCGATATTGTGGAAGAGGCCGATGTGCGCACCATTTTCAAAAATCCCAAGCATCCCTATACCAAGGGTTTGCTTGCTTCTATCCCCAAGCTGGAAGGGGAGAAGGAGGAGGAGCTTCCGGTTATCGAAGGCGTTGTGCCAAGTCCGGCGGAGATGCCGAGCGGCTGCCGGTTCGGTCCCCGCTGTACCCATTGCATGGAAAAATGCGTACAGCAGGCGCCGCCGCTGATTGATTTGGGCAACGACCATCGTGTTCGCTGCTGGCTGTTGGCCGACGGCGAAGAGAAAGGGGAGTAAGGCATGGCGGACGGAAAACTGAACCTGAAAGACGTACCGCTGGGTGAAGAGCTTCTCCGCTTGGAGGACGTTAAGACTTACTACCCCGCGAATAAGACGGTAGTTAAGAGTAAGAGAAAGTACGTCAAGGCGGTGGACGGCATTTCACTGTCCGTCAAGTGCGGCGAAACCTTCGGTCTTGTGGGAGAATCGGGCTGCGGCAAGAGTACGATTGGACGTACTGTGCTTCGTCTTGAGGAAGCGACAGGGGGCAAGATTTTTTATAAAGGCGTCGATATTTGCAGCCTGAATAAAGAGGATATGCGCAAACTCCGCCAGGAGATGCAGATGATTTTCCAGGACCCGTATTCTTCGCTGAACCCGAAGATGACGGTGGGCGCTATTATTGGCGAACCGATGAAAATCCATCGCCTGTGTTCGCCTGCCGAGCAGGAGAAGCGGGTGGAGGAGCTTTTGGAGCTGGTTGGCCTGCGGCCCTACCACGCAAAGCGGTATCCCCATGAATTTTCCGGTGGTCAGAGGCAACGCATTGGCATTGCGCGGGCGCTGGCAGTAAATCCGGAGCTGATTGTCTGCGACGAGGCGGTCTCCGCGTTGGACGTGTCCATTCAGGCGCAGGTTCTCAATCTGCTGAGCAAGCTGCAAAAAGAGCTGAACCTGACTTATATTTTTATCGCCCACGGCCTTGCCACTGTACGGCATATCTCTGACCGGATTGGCGTCATGTATCTCGGCAAATTGGTGGAGGTGGCGGACAGCGAAACCATTTTGAAGAATCCGCTGCACCCCTATACCCAAGCGCTGATTTCTGCCATTCCGGAACCGAATCCGGAACTGAACAAGAAGCGCATCATTTTGCAGGGCGATGTGCCCAGTCCGGTTGACCCACCCTCCGGCTGCCGCTTCCATACCCGCTGCCCTTACGCAACAGAGCGGTGTAAGGCGGAAGAGCCTGCGTTCCGTGACATTGGCGGCGAGCACTTTGTGGCCTGCCACCTGATGGATAAAGGAAAATCGATACAGAAGGAAGCGGTATCGGAATGATACATACAATCAAGCATATGAGCTGGGCGCAGTTTGACGAGCGCCGTAAGCAGACAAAGTTGGCCATTATTCCCACCGGGGCCATCGAAGAATACGGCCCCCATATGCCCCTGGGGACGGACGTTATTGTGGCTGAAGCGCTGGCAGAGCGTGTCGCTCAGGCTCGTACCTGCGTGATTGCCCCTGCCATTGAGATGGGGGAGTCCTCCTCGCTGATGTGTATGCCCGGGACAATGGCGCTGACCATGGATAACTATAAGGCTGTTATACAGAATGAAATCGACCTGCTGCTGGGCTATGGCTTTACAAGGCTGCTCTTTATCAACGGACACGGCGGAAATACGCCGATTATTACCTATCTTGCCAAAAAGGCACAGGCGGAACACGAGGGCGTTCTTTGTGCCATGGCGGATGTATGGCCGCTGGTGGAAAAGCTGGGAGGCAGTGTGTTTGAGCATACGGGGGCCATGGCTCACGGCCATGCGGCAGAGAGCAATACGTCAATCATGCTGCATATCCACCCGGAGCTGGTGGATATGTCCAAAGCGGTCAAGGTGGAGCCGAAAAAGCGGCCGGTGCCTGAAATCACAAGCTATGTAAAGCTAACTGACCAGACGCCGAACGGCGTAATCGGAGACCCGACCAACGCCACGGCGGAAAAGGGAAAACAGATTATGGACTTGTGTACCGCGAAAATCATCGAGTTTATTGACAGCTATTTCGGAGAGTGAGGCGTTACATAGGATGGGTGAGAAAATCAGAGTTGGTATCATTGGCACGGGCAACTGGACGGAGACGGCCCACATTCCGGCCTTTCGTGAAAATGAAGAGCGGGCGGAAGTGGTGGCCCTGTGTGACGAGGATTTGAGCCGTGCCAAGCGGGTGGGGGAGAAATTCGGCATCTCTGCCGTTTACAACGACCTTGAGACAATGCTGACAAATGAAAAGCTGGATGTGTTGGACATCGTTACCTCACGTGGGGAGCACTACAAGCCCGCCTGCTCTGCCATCGCCCACGGCTTGCATATCCTGACAGAAAAGCCGGTAGGCCATACCTTGGAAGAGGCGGCCGACTTGGCAAAGCGTATCAAGGGAAAGGGCATTATCCACCATGTGGGCTTCACCTTCCGGTATAGTCCGGTGGTACGCAAAGCCAAGGAATTAATTGACTCTGGTGTTCTCGGCACGATTTACCATGTGCAGGGTTTTGAGCAGAACGGCCAACTGGTGGACGAGGCAACGCCGTTGCCCCAGCGGGGTTTTTCCCCAAAAACCGATTCCGGCGCACTCCACGGTTATGGCAGTCATCTGATTGACCTGTGCCGCTGGCTGTGCGGCGAGGTAACTGCCGTCATCGGACAGGCGGAGACTTACATCAAGCACCGTCCGGTACTGGAAAATCCTGAGGAGACCATGGAGGTCACTGTGGATGACAGCACCATCTGGCTCTGCCGCTATGAAAACGGCGCACAGGGCGTGATGCAGGCCAGCAAAGTGGCCATTGGGGAGTACCCCGGCGTGGAGATACGCGTTTACGGCAGCAAGGCGTCGCTGTGGCTGCGGCTTGTGGTGGAGGGCGACGGCTACGACCGCCTGTGGATGGCCACACGGGAAAATATGGAGTTCCGCCCGGTGGACGTCCCCAATGATTTCCCGGATAATGACTGGCCGAGGAACTATTTCAGCCTTTTGGTGCGCGATTTTCTCCGCCGCGTAGAGGAGCACGATGAAGCCCCCGGCTCTGGCGACTACTTCGACGGTTTACATGCGCAGGAAATTATCAAAGCGATTGAGGTATCGGCCGAACGCAAGACGTGGGTTGACGTGGCAGAATTCACTGCACAGTAACGGCTAAAGGAGATTGAGGGATGAAACGACTGGTATTTCCTGAGAAATTCGAGCAAATCAAACAGGTTTTGACAGAGCAGAACATCGGCCTGTGGCTGGTGATGGGCCGCGAGACCGTGGATGTGGCTGACCCCGCTATCCGGCTGGTGCTGCCCATTGACATCATGGGAGTGTCGGCGTTTTTCTTTACCCCGGATGGCAAAAAACTGGCGCTGGTGCGGAATCAGGACGTTACCGGCGTGGAGCAGACCGGCATTTATGACAAGGTGATGGGCTATGGCCTCGACTTTGACGAGCAGCTGCGGGACACCATCCTGTCCATTGCGCCCAACGTCATCGACGTGAACGCTGACCTTTACGACCCCCTGACCGACGGCCTGACCACTGGTCTTTACCTGCGCCTCTTGAAGGCGCTGGAAGGCACCGGCTATGAGAAAAAGATACAGCACGGCGTGGCCATCCGTACCATTCGCGGCTGCAAGGTAAAGTCGGAGTACGAAAAGCAGGCGGAATGCCTGAAGCTGCTGAATCAGTGCTGCAAGGAGCTTGAGAGCTTCGTAAAAATCGGCACTACGGAAGAGGATGTGTACGATTTCTGTCAGGCGTTCATGAAAGAGCACGATATGGTCTCTTCGTGGGACAACTACTGCTGTCCGTTGGTACATATGGGAGCGCGCAGCGTGCAGGCCATGGTTCATGCAGGAAAGAACGACCTGCGCCCCGGCGACGTATTCCATCTGAGCTTTGGCGCGAAGCTGGACGGCTATGCCACTGACTTTCAGCGCACCTGGTATGTGTTGGATAAAGGAGAGACCAAGGCCCCGGACGAGGTGCAGAATGCCTTTGACCTGATTCGGGACACCATCGAGCACGTCCGCACTAACCTGCATGTCGGAATTCAGGGCAGAGAGGTGGATAAGCTGGCCCGCGACCGCATGGCGGCGGCCGGTTTTACCTATTCCCGCGGCTGCGGTCATTCTGTGGGCATGGCGCTTCACGACGGTTGTTTCCAGCTTTGTGAGGATACTCCGGTGTTCGGTGAGCTGCCTGCCCGCCCGTTGCAGGAAAACAATGTGTTCACCATTGAATTGTTTGCCGATACCTCCCGGGGGGTAGTCGCTATGGAGGAAATGATGCGGCTCACGCCCAACGGCGGCGAATTTCTCTACAAGCCCCAGAAGGAGCTTTGGTATCTGAAGACCGAACTTTGATAGAAGAAAGGAAGTCCTGTCAACGTGAAACCGCTTTCTGACAAGTCGCTGGCCTTTGGCGAAAAGCTGGCCTCCGCCACGCTGGGCATTGACGCACTCTATCGCAGGGAAATCGGCAGTGACGACAGCATGGACGGTCTGGTTGTCATTAATATGGGCAACACCAAGGCCGCCGCTTATGAGAACTATGACGAGGCCCGCGCAGCCCTTGCGGAGTTGGTCGGCCAGACCTTTGCCCTGCCGGAGGAAGACCGTCGGCTTTATTACCTGCAAGCCTGCATGTCGCTGGACTCGTTCTGCGTCTGGCGGCAGGGCAAGCTGCCCGACCTGCTGAGCCAGGTGGGGATGTTTCTCCATGTGAATCCGGCCCCTGCCTCTGAGGCTGAGCTGGACGGTTGGTGTAGAGAGGCCCATGCACTGCTGACCTCCATGGGCTATGGGGGAGACCTCAAGCAGCAGGCGGAGGAGTGGCAGAGCCGCAATCAGGTACCTGCCGAGAATGTGCAGCAGTACATGGACGACCTGATGAAGGTGGCCCGCGAAAAGTGCGGCAACATTTTAGAATTGCCTGTGGACTACTACCACTGTGAGGTGGAGCGGGGCGGCGCGTTCAGCGCCCGCAGCGACTTTGACCACCGCCGCGTGGTGGTGAATATCGAGCCAATCTACACGAAGCAGGCATTGAAGCATCTGGTGTGCCATGAGGCATATCCCGGCCACTTTGTGCAGTTCACCCTGCGCAAGGTGCTCTATGAGCGCGGCATTGCCGCTGCGGACGGCCTGTTGAGCGTGGTGAACCACTCCTCGTCCTCTACCTTTGAGGGCATTGCCGACATGGGTATGGATTTCCTCGGCTGGTTGGCGGATGACGACGACCGGGTGTTTGGTCTGCTGAGCACTATCAAGTCGGCCTCCGGCACCACGGTGTCCCATCAGAAGCACGTTCTGGGCTGGAGCGACGACCAAATCCGGCAGTGGCTTCAGAAGTACTCCCTCATCGGCGGCGAGGGCGCGATTAAGAGCCGCCTGCGCTTTATCTCCGACCCGGCCAGCAGCGCGTTGATTTGGTCCTACTGGCGCGGCGACCAAGGCGTGGAAAGCGTCTGGAAACGAGTGGCGAAGGAAGACCGCGCCCGGTATTTCGACTATATTTACGGACGCCTGCATACAGTGCAGTCTATGCAGTTGTTCCGCTGAACCACAGGATAAAAGCGGCCCGGCAGATTTCCTGCTGGGCCGCTTGCGTATGCTTGACAAGGCTGAAGCAGGCCGATATACTGAAAGCACGACCAATAGCTTCTATGCGGGAAACGGCGCAGGGAAGCGGACAGGAGGGATGCCCTTTGAAGTTCCTTGTGCGCATGACCTATGAAAAAGAGGACTATGACGCATTTGCCCGCCTGTCGGCAAAAGTACTGGCCCGTGGCCGAACCATTGCGACAAGGCTTTTTTGTATTCTGGTGGCGGCAGTATGCGTCTGCATGGCCGCTTATATCACATTGGAGGGGGGCGGGCGCTCCAGCTCCTTTGCCTGGGTCATGGCGGTGGGGGCAGTGATTTTCTTGAGTATGGCTGCCTTTTTGCCGCTCTATCAGGCGTGGATGCTGAGGCGGCGCCAACCTGCAGAGGTGAAAGAGACCGTCTATACCTTCAAAGAGCGGACTTTTTCTGTGGAGAGCGGTGCAGGAGAGCACGAATATGCCTATACAAGCCTGGTGCAAGTGTATGAGTCGGAGGGGTACTTCTTCCTGATGATGAGCAAAAAGAGCGCCCTGGTACTGCCCAAGCGGAGTTTTGTGTCCGGCACGCCAAAGGGAATGCGGGAATTTTTGGAGCAGAAGACAGACGGAAAGGTCGTTCGCCTGTCCCTGTGACCGCCTTGACAAAGCGGGGAAAAATCGGTATAATACCCCACAATGAAAGGCTGGGAAGAGGAGCAGTATCCGCCCACCCAAAGCGCAGAGAGCGGCCGGACGGTGCAAGGCCGCGTGCGGGGAGCGGGGAAGTGGCCTCAGAGCTGTGTTGCTGAAGAGGAGTAAGCGGCGCCGTTTGTCCGCGTTAAGGACGGCGAGTGCGGGCGCTTTGCGCCCGAATTCAGGTGGTACCACGGTCATTTGACCGCCCTGAGCAAATCGCTCGGGGCGTTTTTTTGCCCCGAAAAAGGAGTGCTGACATGAAAAAGGAATTGCCTAAAATTTATGAACCGCAGGAGGTAGAGGGCCGCGTCTACAAAATGTGGGAGGAAAACGGCTGCTTTACCGCCCGCCGCGACCCTGAGAAAAAGCCCTTCACCATTGTCATGCCGCCCCCCAACGTGACGGGACAGCTTCACATGGGTCACGCCATGGACTCCACTCTTCAGGATATTCTGACCCGCTGGCGGCGGATGCAGGGCTATTCTGCCCTTTGGGTGCCGGGCACCGACCACGCCGGAATTGCCACCCAGATTAAGGTGGAGGAAGAGCTGCGTACAAAGGAAGGGCTCACCCGCTATGATTTGGGCCGTGAGAAGTTCCTGGAACGGGTGTGGGACTGGAAGGCCAAATATGGCGGCCGCATCGTAGAACAGCAAAAAAAGCTGGGGGCATCCTGCGACTGGGAGCGCGCCAGATTTACCATGGATGAGGGCTGCTCCAAAGCGGTTCGAGAGGTTTTCGTCAACCTCTATGAAAAGGACTTGATTTATAAGGGCAGCCGCATCATCAACTGGTGCCCCCATTGCGTCACCGCCCTGAGCGATGCCGAGGTGGAATATCAGGACAAGCCCGGCCACCTGTGGCATATGCGCTATCCTCTGAGCGACGGTTCCGGCTATCTGGTGGTGGCCACGACCCGGCCTGAAACCATGATGGGCGACACCGGCGTGGCCGTCAACCCCAACGACGAGCGTTATCAGCATCTGGTGGGCAAGACCTGCATCCTGCCCCTGATGAACCGCGAAATTCCCATTGTGGCCGACGACTATGTGGAGATGGACTTCGGCACCGGCTGTGTGAAGATGACCCCCGCCCACGACCCCAACGATTTTGAGGTGGGCCTGCGGCACAATTTGGAGACCATCCGCGTTCTGGACGACAACGGCAAAGTAAACGCCAACGGCGGTAAATACGAAGGCATGGACCGTTATGAAGCGCGCAAGGCCGTTGTGGCCGATATGGAAGCGCTGGGCCTGATGGAGAAAATTGAGGACTATTCCCATAATGTGGGCACCTGCTACCGCTGTCACAGCGATGTGGAGCCGCTGATTTCCGCCCAATGGTTTGTGAAGATGGCGCCGCTGGCGAAGGAAGCTCTTCGAGTGGTCAACGACGGCGAGGTGAAGTTTGTCCCTGACCGCTTTGCCAAGACCTACACCAACTGGATGGAGAACGTCCATGACTGGTGTATTTCCCGCCAGCTTTGGTGGGGACATCAGATTCCGGTCTGGTACTGCGCTGACTGCGGACATATGACGGTCAGCCGTGAGGACGCAGTTGAATGTGAAGCGTGCCACTCCAAGAATATCGAGCGCGACCCTGATGTGCTGGACACATGGTTCTCTTCCGCCCTGTGGCCCTTCTCAACGCTGGGCTGGCCGGAAAAGACGGAGGACTTGGATTATTTCTACCCCACCGACGTGCTGGTGACTGGCTATGACATCATCTTTTTCTGGGTGGCCCGTATGATTTTCTCCGCCTGCGAGCAGACGAAAAAGCCGCCCTTCCACACCGTGTTCATTCACGGTCTGGTGCGGGATGATAAAGGCAGAAAAATGTCCAAGTCTCTGGGCAACGGCATTGACCCGCTGGAGATTGCCGAGAAGTACGGCGCGGACGCTTTGCGGTTTAATCTGGTGACCGGAAACAGCCCCGGAAACGATATGCGCTTCTACACCGAGCGGTGTGAGGCTATGCGCAACTTTGCCAATAAGATTTGGAATGCGTCCCGCTTCCTAATGATGAACCTGACCATTGAACAGTGCGCTCTGCCGGACAAGCTGGAGCTGGAAGACAAGTGGATTTTGTCACGGCTGAACCGGGTGGCGGCTGAGATGACGGAAAACATGGAGCGTTATGAGTTGGGCGTTGCCGCCCAGAAGGTGTATGACTTCATCTGGGACGATTACTGCGACTATTATATCGAGTTTACCAAGGCGCGCCTCCAAGGGGATGACGACGCAGCCAAAGAGCAGGCCCAGCGGGTGCTGTGCTATGTGCTGGTGGAGTTTTTGAAGCTCCTGCATCCCTTCATGCCCTTCCTGACGGAGGAGATATGGCAGGCTTTGCCTCACGAGGGCGACTTCCTTATGCTCCAGAACTGGCCCACGGCCAGCGAAGCGTTGTCCTTCCCGGAAGAGGAAAAGGCGGTGGAGATGATTAAGGAAGCCATCCGAGCCGTGCGCGGCAAGCGGGCGGAGCTGAACGTGCCGCCCTCCAAGAAAGCTCACCTGACGGTGGCGACTGCAGAAGCGGATGTGTTCACCTTGGGTATTCCCCTGCTGAAGCGGCTTGCCTACGCCAGCAACGTGACGGTGAACGGCGTATCTGCTGGTGGCGGTAGCGACGAAGCGGCTCGGAAGGGCATGGTGGAGGTTATCACCTCTGACGCCCGCATCTTTATGCCCCTCAACGAACTGGTGGACATGGAGAAGGAAAAGGCCCGCATGGAGAAGGAATTGAAAAAGAACGAAGCGGAGCTGGAAAAGCTGAACGCCAAGCTCCAAAATCCGGGCTTTGTGAACAAAGCGCCGGAGCAGGTGGTTGCTGCCGAGCGCGAGCGAGCGGACAAGCTGGCCGCCCTATGCGAAAAGCTGAAAGCGTCTCTTGCGGCGATGTAATAATAAAAGCACCCCATGGCAAATATGCCATGGGGTGCTTTTTACGCCTTAAAACAGAAGCAGCAGGGTGCCTGCCACAATCAGAAGCAGACCGCCCAGTGCACGGCCGGAGAGTTTTTCCCGCAGGAAGATACAGGCGAGGAGGACAGCGGCCACAATGCTGAGCTTGGAAAGAACAATGATGATGTAACCAGGCCCCAGCAGGGCGGAACGCTGCAGGCAGATAAGCGCACCGACTCCGGCCAGCCCAGACAGGACAAGGAACACCGTGTCGTGGAGAGTGACCTTGGACAGCGCTTTGGTTTTGTTGCCCAGAAGGACGACCATCCATGTGAGGATGAGCACCACTATAAAGCGAATAGCATTTGTGAGGTAGGAATTGAAACCGGTAAAGCCGCCATAACGCTGTAAATAAGTGCTGACCACCGCAAAAACGGCGGACAGAATGGCGAAGGGGAGCCAATCGCCTTTGCAGCGGGAACTGCCATAGTCTCTGGCCAGCATCAGAATGGTGCCCACCAGAATGAGGACGATGTAGATGACCCGTATCGGGGTGGCATAGCTAAAGGTCTGAAAAATGCCGACAAGCATGGTGAGCGCGTTGGCTGTACTGCGTACCGGCTCCACTTGATTGACGTCGCCCGGCTTGAGCGCTCGGTAGTAGCACAGCACCGACAGTCCTGTGGAAAGGCCATAGAGCAGCAGGAAAACCCAAGTGCGCGACCCAATGGCGCGGATACTCCGGTGCGCGCCCTGAGAGAAGATATACAGCCAGAGGCAGGCGCAGAATACTGTTGTCCGCAGGGCGGCGGCGACGGTGCAGTCCACATGCTTCAGGCCCGCTTTGTCAAAAACGGCGACGCTTCCGGCCAGGAGCACAGACGCGATGATGAGTGTGACCCACATAGACAAAATCCCTCACTTTGCTCCTATCTTATCGTAGCGGAAAAGAAAAAACAAGCAGGAAGGTGCACAAAAGGACGTGATTTTTTTATATGAGAGCATAACATATAGGGAAAGGGAGGTGGAAAAAGTGGAAAGCGAATTCACCTTACAGGAATTGCAAGGTAAACTTTTTTGCCGCAATGATGGTCAGCGGTGCCATTTGTGTGCCGAGGGGCGGGACGATGGCCGGGGTCTTTATAAGGTTTACCTGCATGGCGGGCAGGGAAGCATGCTGATGGGCACCCTGATGCCAGAGCAGGGGATGCTTCGGCTGCGCCGGAGTATAAGCATTGCGGAACTGAAACGCAAAAACTGCTGGCCTATTGCAGACGCTCACGCAGAGCTTGCTTTTTCTTTCAGCGAGGATGAAGGGAACGCTGTGCCCGAAGGCTGGCAACGGGCGGAACACCTTGCTGATATGCTGCAAGACGAGATTTTACGAAAGAGCGCAGCGGAATTGAAGGAGGCGTTTATTCGGTGGGAGGAAACCGGTTTTCTGCTGGCAATGCCTTATGAGGAACGGAAGCCCTTTCCATTGACACCGCTGTTTTGTCTTGGAACCTTTTGCCGGCTTGGCGAGAGGGGATATATTGTCTTTTGCTTTGACCGTTCCGGTGTACCGCGGATTTTGGGCCATAGGAAAAAAGTGCGTGCGTGAAAGAGGTAAAAAGCGGTTCAAGCATTTGCTTTTTCTTGCATCATGGAGGAAGATATGGTATCATAGCCGCGAACTGTTTATGATACAAAGGAGAGATGAATTCATGAAGCGAGTAGCAAAACTGTTTTCTGCGTTTTTGGCTGTTGCACTGATGTCTGCCTTGCTGGCGGGCTGTTCCCAGCAGGGCGCGCAGGAGAGCAAGACACCGACGCCCGCTGCCGACGGCAAGCAGGTGACGGTGACTGTCACCCATAAGGATGGTACAGCAAAAGACATTGTGCTGAACACTCAGGAAGAGACCCTCGGCCGCGCGCTGGTGACCGGCGGTGTGGTGGAGGACAACCAGAGCACCTACGGCCTTTACATCCTCACCGCCGACGGCGAGACGGTAGATGAGGCCAATGAGGAGTGGTGGTGCATTACCCGCGGCGGCGAGCAGGTCATGACGGGTGCAGATGAAGTTGCCATCGCGGACGGCGACGCTTTTGAATTGACCTTTACAGTAGGCTACGACTGAGTGCAGGGAACGGGGACGAACGTGACCGATTATTTTTCTCCGGCACTGACGCCGGATGAGCTGCATAGCATCAGTAATCTGGGACTTGCCCATTTAGGGGACGGCGTATATGAGCTTTTGGTGAGAACCTATTTATGCACCAAAGGAGGCTGCACAAACCGAGAACTGCACCGGGCAACTGTACGGTATGTGTCCGCTCCTGCACAGGCCAAGGTCGTAGAGAAGTTGATGCCTTTTTTAACGGAGGAAGAGAAGGCAGTTTACCGCAGGGGCCGTAACACCCGCGTGGGAGGCATCCCCCAGAATGCCACGCCGGGGGAATACCACGCGGCCACCGGCTTGGAATGTCTGATGGGTTACCTGTACCTGAAAGGGGAAAAGACCCGCATCAATGAATTATTTGACCGTGTGGCGGCGGACGAATGAAAGGAGTTTGACAATGGGAAAGAAAGTTTTGGTCATTGGCGGAAGCTATTTTGCCGGCCGGGTGTTTGCCATGGTGGCGTCACGGGAGGCTGGTTACGAGTTGACTTTTATCAACCGAGGCCGCTATTCCATGAAGCATTTGCCCAATGTGACGGAGTATCAGTGCGACCGTCACAACATTGCCGGCCTGCGTGCATTGCCGGAACTGGAATTTGACGCCATTGTGGACTTCTGCGCTTATGAACCGGGCGACGTGAAAAATCTGCTGGAGAACCTGCACGGCAAATTTGGGCGCTATATCTACATCAGCACGGCGGACGTTTATGACCGTACCACCCGCGAGGCGAAGGACGAGACGGCGCCGCTGCAAAGCTGCCAGGAGAGCTGTGCCTCCGGCGAGTATATGTTTAAGAAGATGCTGCTGGAGGGCGAGAGCCGTGAAACCTGCGAAAAACTGGGCATCCCTCTGACCATCCTGAGACCGGCTTTCATCTATGGGCCTTACAACTATGCGCCCAGAGAGTCCTACTTTGTGCAGAAGATTGTAAAGCATGAAGCGATTCCCGTCCCCACCGATTCAGACGCGCAGTTCCAATTCGTCTATGTGAAGGACGTAGCCGCCGCCATCATTGCCGCCATCGAGCAGGAAGAGGCCGCAGGGCAGGCGTACAATCTGGTGGCGCCTGAAGTGATGACCTATGAGAAGTATATGGACGTTCTGCGGAAGGTCAGCGACATTCCCTTTGAAACGACGCCGGTAACGGTACAGCAGGTCATTCAGGAGAACATTGCCCTGCCGTTCCCGCTGATTGCCAGTGAAAATGAGCTGTACATCGGGGAGAAGTCCGTGCGGGAACTGGGGCTTGTATATACCCCCTTTGAGGCGGGCATGGAAAAAGCTTATGCCGCCTTCAAAAATGTTTACGCGGACGCCTGATAGAAGAGGAGAATCTCCGTGTCATTGGATGCACTTTGTTTGACGGCGGTGGTCTGCGAATTGCAGGCCACCGTCGTTGGCGCAAAAATTGATAAAATCTTTCAGCCTGCCCGCGATGAAGTTATTTTAGCTTTGCGGGGTGAGCGGGAAAACGTTCGGCTGCTGTTGTCCGCCGGACCGGGCCGGGCGCGGCTTCAGCTGACGGCGCTGCCGAGGGAGAACCCAGCAGAGCCGCCCATGTTCTGTATGCTGCTGCGCAAGCACCTGACCGGCGGGCGCATTGTTGCGCTGAGCCAAACGCCTCACGAGCGCATTGCCACGCTTGAAATTGAGGCCGCCAACGAGTTGGGAGACAAGGTGAGCCGCCGGCTGGTGCTGGAGGTCATGGGCCGCACCGCCAACCTGATTTTGGTGGATGGGGAAGGGCGGGTCATTGACTGCCTGCGCCGGGTGGAGGGCGACCTTGCCACAGGAAAGCGACAGGTATTGCCGGGACTTTATTACCGTCTGCCGGAGCCACGTGTCGGACTATCGCCCCTCATCAGTCGGGAGTTGGAGTTTCGGGGGGATGAGCGGGCGCCGGAAACGGCGGCTCTTGAATTAGAAGAGGACGTCAAGGCGGGGAACTATACCCCCACTCTGCTGAAGCGGGACGGCCAGCCGGTGGATTTCAGCTTTATGCCCATTCTGCAATATGGCCTGAACAGTGAAAATATCGCTTATGAGCGGTTCTCCGACCTGTTTGACGACTTCTACCGCCAACGGGAGCAGGAGGAACGGGTACGCCAGCGGGGGCGGGATTTGCTGAAGGCGGTGCGCAGCGCCCACGACCGGGTAGCGCGTAAGCTGGGCCTTCAGCGGCAGGAGCTGGCCGATACGGAAAATCGGGAACGCCTGCGGGAACTGGGGGATATTTTGACCTCCAACCTACACCTGCTAAAGAAGGGACAGTCGTCTGTCCTTTTACAGGACTACTATAACGCTGATGGCAAGGCGGTTGACATAAAGCTTGACCCGCTCTTGACGCCCCAGCAGAATGCGGCCCGCTACTATAAAAATTACAACCGGGCCAAGACGGCTTCCGTGGTGCTCAAGGAACAGCTTAAAAAAGGGGAACGGGAGCTGTCCTATCTGGAAAGCGTGCTGGAAAACCTCCAACTGGCGGAGGGAGAGCGGGACTTGCAGGAGATTCGTCAGGAGCTGACAGAGACCGGGTATCTCCGCCGTCCGTCCAAGGCCGCCAAGCGGGCAAAGCCGACAGCGGGCAAGCCCATGGAGTTTCGTTCCACCGCCGGGCTGCGCATTTCAGTGGGGAAGAACAACAGCCAGAACGACCGGCTGACCACCAAGCTGGCGGACAAGCGGGACATTTGGCTGCACACCCAGAAAATACACGGCTCCCATGTGATTTTGTGGACGGAAGGCCAAACGCCAGATACACAGAGCATCACGGAAGCCGCCATGCTGGCTGCGTGGTTTTCCCAAGGACGGGACGGCCAAAAGGTGCCGGTGGATTATACCCCAGTGAAATTTGTGAAGAAGCCGGCGGGCGCGCGGCCCGGTATGGTGGTCTATACGACCTATGAGACCGCTTATGTCACGCCGGAACAGGCTCTTGTGGACAAGCTGCGGGTCAAATGACTTCGGCAGGAGAAGGAGGACGCCATGGAAAGCGCAAATATCTTGGTCGTTGAGGATGATAGCGACATCAACCGCCTGCTGTGTAAGATTTTGGAGGGCGGCGGCTACTGCTGCCGGCCTGCCTTTTCCGGCAGCGAGGCCATGCTCTGGGCGGAAAAATACGACTATGACCTGATTTTACTGGACTTGATGCTTCCCGGTCTCACCGGTGAGGAATTCCTGTCAGAACTGCGCAGTAAGCACAAGACTATGCCCGTATTGGTGCTGTCTGCTAAAATCGGCGTAGAAGACCGGGTCAATGTACTGAAGCTGGGGGCGGACGATTTTATTCCAAAACCCTTTGACAACGCCGAGGTGCTGGCGCGAGTGGAGGCTCAACTTCGCCGCAGCCGCAGCTTTTCCGGCCCGAAAGCGGAGACAAAGTTCGTTTGCGGTGACCTGACGCTTGATAAAGAGGCGGTCATGGTAACGGCGGGTGGGCAAGAGGTTACCCTTACCGCCCGCGAATTCTACATTTTGGGCCTGTTGATGAGCAATCCCAGAAAGGTATTCACCCGTGAGGAGCTTTATGAGACCGTGTGGGGCGGGGCGTATATGGGGGACGACAACACGGTGAACGTCCACATGAGCAACCTGCGCGCCAAGCTGCACAAGGCCAGCGGAAAGGAGTACGTCAAGACCATCCGCGGCATTGGGTTTAAGTTGGGTGAGAATTAAGGTGAACTTTACGTTTCCTTTTCAAGTCCTTACGTTTGCGGCGTTATACTGGCACCACCAAAGCAAAGAAAGGTAGATGCCATATGACAACAAACTGCGTTTTGACAACACGCGGCCTGACCAAACGGTACGGATCGGCCACCGCAGTGGACAATGTGGACTTGAACATTCAAAAGGGGCAGATTTACGGCCTTGTGGGCCGCAACGGCGCCGGCAAGACCACCATCATCCGCATGGTAGCGGCTCAAAGCCTGCCGACGGCCGGCGTCCTTGAACTGTTCGGAGAAAACACGGCGCGGGGCTGCGCCGCGGCACGGGCACGCATCGGCTCTATGGTGGAGACTCCCAGCTTTTACCCTTATCTGACCGCCAAGCAGAATCTGGAGTATTATCGCCTTCAGCGGGGCATTCCCGGTAAGCTGTGCGTGGATGAGGCGCTGGAGCGGGTCAACCTTCATCAAACAGGGAAAAAGACCTTCAAAACCTTTTCCCTCGGCATGAAGCAGCGGATGGGCCTTGCATTGGCCCTGATGAACCGCCCTGACTTCCTCCTGCTGGACGAGCCAATCAACGGCCTTGACCCGGAGGGTATCGTGGAGTTCCGCAACCTGCTGTTGAGGCTGAACCGGGAAGAGGAAGTCACCATCCTGATTTCCAGTCACATTTTGACGGAGCTTTCCAACATCGCCACTCACTATGGCTTTATCGACAAGGGCAGGATGCTGGAGCAGATTTCCGAAAAGGGCTTGCATGAAAAGTGCCGCGCTTGCCTCCAGCTTACTGTGGGCGACGCGGGCCGTGCGGTGGCAACGCTGGAGCGCGGCCTTGGCTGCCGTGATTACGAGGTGCTGCCCGGCAATATCCTGCGCATTTTCGACTACCTCACAGAGCCGCAGACCGTCACCGCCGCGTTAGCGGAGGCCGGTGTGCCCATCCTCGGCATCGAAAACCGGGGGAGCAATCTGGAAGATTACTTTATGGCTTTGATTGGAGGCGGTCAGCATGCTTAACTATATTCATGCGGAATGTTATAAGGTGACGCGAAGAAAGTACCCCTACCTGTTTTTACTGCTTGTTCTGCTGGGAGAGGGCTTGGTGCTGTTCTCCATGTGGTTCACCAATGTCCATGGCAATCATAATAGCCTTGAGAATGCCATATCCATTCTCGTGCTGATGCTGAGTATTGGGCTTTATGCAGCCATTGTGGTGTGCGACATGGTCTATTCTGACCAGTACCGGCACAACACCCTGAAAAACGAGGTATCCTTCGGGCTGTCGCGGGCGCGCATTTATTTTGGCAAGACGCTTTCGGCAATGATTACAGCAATCGTGTTGATGGCGGTTCTGGTGGGCGCCTATCTGGGCATAGCTTTTCTGACTCTCCCAAACTCCGACCCAGAGGTGACGCAGGTGATGCTGGCCACATTGGGAATGGGCCTGCTGACGGCGCTTCCGTTGTGGCTGGGGGCGCTTGCCGTCACCATGGCGCTGTTCAGCAATGTCCGAAGCAATGTGGCCGCCGCCTTTTGCGCAGTGGGAGCAATCGGTCTGTTGCCCAACGCCTTCAAGCTGATGGCGTTGCTGACAAACAATGAGCTGTTTGTCAAGCTGCATGACATTTGTCTCACTGCGCCGCTGGATTACTTTGACGGCACATGGGCCTCCTGCACCAATGCCTGGGCTGTTGGTATGGGCTGGCTGGCCGTGTCCATGATTGTGGGCTATCTTCTTTTCCGTAGGAAGGAAATCAACTGATAGAAAAGAGGCGGGAACTGTGCAGGGAGTCATCATTGCGATTTTGGCAACGCTCTGCGCCGTTCTCGCCTTTCGGCAGATTGGTGTGGAACAAAGCATCCGTGCAGGGGTAAAGCAGCTTCGCCAACGGCGGGAAAGCGGCAGTACCGCACGAATTGATATGGCTATGCCCAGCCATCCGGCAGAAGAGCTGCTGGCTGCGGTCAACCGCCTGTCTGAGGCGCATGCCGTGGAAAAAATGGAGTTCCGCAAGCAGGAGCAGGCGCTGCGGCGGCAGATTGCCAACGTGTCCCATGACTTGCGTACGCCGCTCACCTCAATTTCCGGCTATATCCAGCTTTTACAGAACGAAAACCTGACGGATGAAGAGCGGCAGGAATATTTAGCCGTCATAGAGAGCCGTGCCAAAACTTTAGGGACGCTTATCGGAACCTTTTACGATTTGTCCCGTATTGAGAGCGGCGACTACCCGCTGGTGATGGAGCAGGTAGATTTGGCGCCGCTGCTGCGCCGTCTGTTGGCAGAAAGCTGGTCTGATTTTGCAGATGCAAACGTAGTTGTGGATGCCGATTTGCAGGATGATGCTCCACTGGTTCAAGCAGATGAAAAGGCAGTCTTGCGCATTTTTTCCAATTTGTTGGGCAATGCGTCCCGTCATGCAGTGGGCTGCTTGCGGGTATGTCTGACAGTGGAGGGCAGCGCTGTGCTGACGACCTTTTCAAACCCCGCTGGGAATTTGACAGAAGAGGACGCCGCCCATGTGTTCGAGCGTTCTTATACGGCGGATAAAATGCGTTCCGGTCAAAATACAGGGTTGGGACTTGCCATTGTTAAGGCGCTGGCTGAGCGGATGGGACATGCGGTCTATGCCACGCTGGATAAAGGAATGTTTACGGTCGGCGTTCGCTGGAGTACCGCTGACCTGAGATAAATAAAGAGGTGGAAAGGATAGTACCTTTCCACCTCGTTTTTAATGAAACAGGCCGGTTTTACTGTTGCGCGCTTCCATGATGTCTATGGCGGCACACAGCATTTCGGCGGCCTCGCCCCTGGTGACGGTGCTGCCCAAGGACAGCGCGCCGTCGCCAGTCGTGCGAAGCACCCCAGCAGTTTCCAGATTGACCGCAGATTGATAGGCCCAAGCAGGAGCCGCGTCCTGGTCAGGATAGAATACGTCGCTGGTCACATCGGTGACGTTCATAACACGGTCCAGCAGCACGGTAGCCTCTGCACGAGTGATGTCGGAATCCGGATTGAATACGATTTGACCGTTTTCACCCGCCATGCCGCGAATCAGCCCGGTACGCAGTGCAGAGGAAACATAGCCCTTTGCCCATGTCGGAATGGACACGTCGTCAGAGAATCCGGTCACATTGATGTCGGCGAGCGGCTCCACGCCTGCGGCAGACATAGCCATAGCAATGAATTCACTGCGGGATACCGGCTTGTCCGGGCGGAAGAAATACTGGCTGCCCATACATTCTCCGGTGAAGATACCTTCCTCTGCCAGGCGGATGGCCGCCACGCCTGCGGTGGAGCCTTCCAAATCGGAATAGGTCACTTTTGTGGCGGGCTTCTCAATTTTAATGCTCACCTTGGCCGGTTCGGACACATTGCCGACTTCGTCAATGGCGACATAAGAAAAGCTGTCCTTGCCCGTTTTACCCTCATAGGGGGTGTAAACAAAGGTGCTGGCGCCTTCTTCGTAGGAGACAGCGCCGCGGGCGGGACGGTCGGTGAGCTGGAAGGTAAGCGCGCCGCCCTCAGGGTCCATAGCGCTGAAATAGCCGGTGGCCGGAACGTCTCGATAAGTGTTCAGCGTGAGGTTTTCCGCGACGGGGGCTTCGTTGGCATTTTCCAGTAGATAAAGAGTCGCGGTAGTCTCTACGCCTGTGGTTCCGTCAGAGAAGGCGGGGATAAAGGAGAAGGTAGCCGTCACGTCAGCGGGGTCCTCCAGCGGGCGGAAACGAAGGCCGGAAAGCGCGGTGCGTTCAATGACCGCACCTTCTTCCAGCATTTCATTACCGATACAGAGCGCGCCCACAGCGCCGGAGGGCAGCGCGTTCAGCGTAATGGAGGAAAGCTTGAGCTTACCGGCATTCTGAACATAGAAGTCATCTTCTGTGAAAGAGATACCCTCTGCAATAAGACCGTTCTTTGTAAAGCTTGCCACATAGGGAGCGGGCTCAACCTTGGAGCTCCAAGCCAAAGCAGTAGCGGGTAGAACAAGGGCTGCGGCCATAGCAAAGACGGTGATGAGGAGCATCAGCCGTTTGGATTGGGGATGTCTGTTCAATGCAAAAACCTCCTTGTATTGGTGAAGCTGTGGTGATGGGAGTAGCTTTTGCCATTCGGGGCAGATTATGCAAAGAGAAACGCGCCTGTCCGGAAATATCGGACAGGCGCGTTTTTATCATATTGTTTGCTACGCAGCTGTATGTTGTCCCCGCAGCCAGCTGGGCAGAGAACGCATTTTTGCACCGGAAACCAGCCCCATTGCGGCATAAGTCGTGATGATAGACGACCCGCCATAGCTAAAAAAGGGAAGCGTCAATCCCACAGTAGGGGAGACGAACAGGCACATGCCAATATTCAGCATAGTTTGAATGGCAATCATTCCGGCAAAGCCTGTGACGAGATAAGCGGAGAAAGGACTGTCTGCGTTGCGTGCCACGTGGAAACAACGAATCACAATGGCAAACAGCAGGACCATAATCAACAAGCAGCCTAACATACCAAGCTCTTCCGCTGCCGCAGAGAAAACAAAGTCAGTGTGCCGTGCAAAAAGAGCAGATTCAGATGCGCTCTGAGTCTGAGTGCCGTGAAGCAGGCCTTGTCCGGACAGCTGACCGGAGCCGATGGCCAAAAGGGAGCGCAGCTGATGGTACCCAATGCCGGTAGGGTCAAGGGTATGGTCAAAAACGACGGAAATCCGCATGCGGATGTAGTTTGGCAAATGAGGCCATGCCAGATAACCAAGCGCCCCCACGGCGCCGCCCGCCAGAAGAAACCAGCGGAGTTTAATACCTGCGGCCCAAGCAATAATGACAAATAAAAACAGGTAGACCAGCACCATGCCCATGTCACCGGAAATGACAGCGATAAGGCCGCTCATCAAGAGCGTGTGGAAGGCAAGCTGCACCACTGAGCGGAATGAGCTAATATCACCTTTTTGTTTTAGCCGGACGATTTGATAGGAGAGGAGAAGAATGAAGGTTATTTTTACAATTTCGGCAGGTTGGAGGTTAAAGGGGATAAGGGGGAGTTTTATCCAGCTTTTGTTACCTGTGCCGTCATCGTTGCCCAGAGGTTTCAAAATCAGAATCATCGCAATGTTAAAGACCAGAAGCAGCTTCCAGTATTTTTCAACGATGCGCTCCACGTCTACATAGGTGAGGAGAATGTAGACGACGATTCCAATCAGCATAGCCAGGGTCTGCACCAAAACATAGCGGAGATAGCGTTGATTAGGCATATACTGGGTGGAACTGTAAATCAGCAGAAGGCCAAATAGATTGGAAATCACGCACAGGGCAAGCAATACAGTGTCACCCTTACGGAAAAAGTCCCGGAGCGGGTTCAGCAGGCGCAATGGGATACCTCCTGTAAAACGAGATTCAAGTAGGAATGTACGGATATTGTACCACAAAATGAGGAAAAGGGAAACAAGTTTTGCATGATTGTGCAAAATGTGTTATACTTGCCCGGAAAACAAGCGGAGGAGGCAGAGGCTTGGAGTACATCACAGAGAGCGTGGAGGACACCGAGCAGGTGGGCGTAGGTTTGGCAATTTCCCTGAAGGCCGGAAGCGTTGTGGCGTTTACCGGCGACTTGGGAGCGGGCAAGACAGCGTTTGTCCGCGGCTTGGCACGGGGATTAGGCATTTCTGAGCGGGTGACCAGCCCAACCTTTACCATTGTAAACGAGTATGAGGGGGGGCGCCTTCCGCTGTTCCACTTTGACCTTTACCGCCTTGGAAGTGACGAGGAACTGTCTGACATTGGCTGGGAGGACTATCTCCGCCGCGGCGGCGTGTGCGCTGTGGAATGGAGCGAAACAGCGCCAAGTGTTGTTGATACAGACACCATACGGGTGGACATTCGGCGGGGCGAGCACGATAATCAGCGGCGCATCACCATTAAAGAGGGGGGCGCTTCATGAAAATTTTAGCACTTGAGACTTCTGCTGTGGCGGCTTCTGTGGCAGTGTGTGAGGATGAGAGCTTACTGGCACAGTCCTTTCAGAACAGCGGACTGACTCACAGCAAGACCTTGATGCCCATGGCGGAAGACTTGCTGAAAAATTGCGGGCTTGCCCTAAAGGAAATCGACGTTATTGCAGTGGCTGCGGGGCCGGGCTCCTTTACCGGTCTTCGCATCGGCGTAGCGGCGGCCAAGGGTCTTGCGTGGGCGGCGGACAAGCCCTGTGCAGCGGTGTCGACCTTGGAGGCTATGGCGTGGCAGACGGCTCATATGGACGGTTTGATTGTGCCAGTGATGGACGCCCGGCGTCATCAGTACTATAACGCTCTTTTTTCTGCTGAGGGGGGACTTTTGTGCCGTTTGACTCCTGATAGGGCCATTGCAACGGAAGAACTGCTGGAAGAGCTGAAAAAATGCGAAAAAAAGCAGATTTTGGTTGGAGACGGCGCCCATTTATGCTATACTGACTGCAAGAAGATGGACATCCAGGCAGAGCTTGCCCCGCCGCACCTGCGCTATCAGACGGCGTGGGGGGTGGCGCGCGGCGCGCTGGAATTGGCGCGGGCGGATAAGCTCATTCCGGCGGCTGCGCTGGCGCCGGAGTACCACCGCATGTCTCAGGCAGAACGGGAACGCTTGGAAAAGCGAAGCCAAAACGGCTGCAAGAAAGGGGAATAACGTCATGGGAAGCGTACACATTCTGGAGCATCCGCTGCTTCAGCACAAACTGGCGATTTTGCGGGACGAGAATACCGGAGTTAGAGATTTTCGTGAGGTAGTCAGCGAAATTGCCACCTTGATGTGCTATGAGGCGACACGTGACTTGCCTCTGCAAGAGGTCGAAATTAAAACCCCTGTTGCTACCGACCGGTTTCAGGTACTGGCGGGTAAAAAACTGGCAATCGTTCCGATTTTGCGGGCAGGACTTGGCATGGTGGACGGCATTTTGACCTTGATTCCCTCTGCCAAAGTAGGACATATCGGGCTGTACCGTGACCCGGAGACGTTGGAGCCGGTAGAGTACTACTGCAAACTGCCCAACGACATTGCAGAACGAGACATTATTGTGCTTGACCCCATGCTGGCCACGGGCGGTTCCGCGTCTGCGGCCATTCGGTTCTTGAAAAATTACGGCTGTAAAAATATCAAGCTGATGAACATTATTGCAGCGCCTAATGGCATTGAGCGCATTCAGAAGGACCATCCGGATGTGGAGGTGTACTGCGCTGCGGTGGATAAGTGCTTGAATGACCACGGCTATATTGTGCCCGGCTTGGGTGATGCAGGAGACCGCATTTTTGGCACAAAGTAAAAACTTACCGAAGGAGCGCAGGATGGTAGCCCATCCTGCGCTTTTTCTGTGGCATGGCAGCAGCTTTTTAAGAATATCCGTTGAGAATTGATGCAAATCATGCTAAAATATAAAATTAGTGTATAGACTGGAAAAGAGAACCGATGAATGAGGGGTGCAGACCAATGAAAATCGTAGTTTTATATGGGGGCCTCAGCCCAGAACGCAATGTTTCCGCCTCCACCGGTATCATGGTGTGCGAGGCGCTGCGTGCCAAGGGGCATCAGGCGGCTCTGGTAGATATGTACTTTGGCATGGAGAACTGGGGCGGGACAGCGGAAGAACTATTCGCGGCGCCGCTTTCCGAGACGGGGAAAAAAATCAGTCCGGAAGCGCCTGACTTGGAGCAGGTGCGGGCCAGCCGCAAGTGGAAAAGCAGGAGCTTGTTCGGTCCCGGTGTGCTGGACTTGTGCCAGATGGCGGACATCGTATTTTTGGCGCTTCATGGCGCTTGCGGCGAGGATGGCAGGGTGCAGGCGGCTTTGGAACTGATGGGAATCCCCTATACTGGTGCGGGATACTTAAGCTCTGCAATTTCAATGGATAAGGATATGACCAAGCGAATGATTGCCGGAACTGGCGTATCCACGCCGGCGTGGAAGACGGCAGCTTACGGCCCTGATGATATTGAAGCCCTGGTGCATGAGACGGAACTGCCCTGTGTGGTGAAGCCAGTGGACAGCGGCTCATCCATTGGAGTGTTTATTGTGCATACGGCGGAAGAACTGCGCCATGCGTTGGTGGAGGGGCTCAAGCTGGGCGGGAAGGCTGTCATTGAGCAGTACGTCGCAGGCCGGGAGGTGCAGGTTGGGATATTAGAAGACCGCAGCTTGCCTCCCATTGAAATTATTCCCAACGGCGGCTTTTATGATTATGAGAACAAGTACCAGCCCGGCGCAGCAGTGGAGGTATGTCCGGCACCGCTGGACAGCGCTACGGAACAGCGCCTGAGAGAAGCCACAGAGACGGTCTACCGGACGCTGGGACTGTCGGTTTATTCCCGTGCGGATTTTATTCTGTCGGAAGACGGTACCCCGTGGTTTTTGGAAATCAACACGCTTCCAGGCATGACGCCAACGAGCCTGCTTCCCCAAGAAGCGGCGGCGGCGGGCATCAGCTATGAGGAACTTTGCGAGCGCATCGTGCAGGCCTCTCTGCGGGCACGCAAAGAGGGAAAGTAAGAGAAGGAGGGGGCCTATATGGAACCCATCACAATACGGGAACTGCTTGAGGCCGTCCATGGCCGCCTGCTTGGTGAATATGACGCTCTGGATGCTGTTGTGGCACGGGTGGATATTGACAGTCGTACCATTCATGAAGGGGCGCTGTTTGTTCCGCTGATTGGCGAGCGTTTTGACGGCCACGCCTATATCAATGCGGCGTTTGAAGGTGGGGCGGCAGGGTGCTTTACTGCCCGTGAACGGGAAACCTACCTGCCAGGGAAGTTCTACATCAAGGTGGACAACACACAAAGCGCACTGCGGGATTTGGCGAGGTATTATAAGCATAAATTTGACATCCCCTTTGTGGCAATTACCGGAAGCGTGGGAAAAACCACGACCAAGGATATGGTGGCGGCAGTGTTGTCACAGAAATACAAGGTGCTGAAAACGGAAGGCAATTACAACAATGAAGTGGGCCTTCCTTTGACGCTGCTTCAACTGGACCACACACACGAGGTTGGCGTTCTGGAAATGGGTATGAATCATTTTGGCGAGATTGATTATCTGAGTGCCATCGTAGAGCCGCAGGTTGCCCTTATCACCAACATTGGAGACGCCCATATTGAAAATTTAGGGAGTCGGGAGAATATCCTGAAGGCGAAAAGTGAAATTTTTGCCCATATGAAAGAAAATGCTTTTGTGGTACTGAACGGTGACGATGAATTGTTGCGTCCACTGAAAGCTACGCTGTCATTTAAGACCGTCACCTGCGGGCAGAATGCAGACTGCGACTACCGGGCAACCGGACTGTCCGGGGATGGAAGCAGCCGCATGAGCTGTGAGGTAAAAACACCTCATATGGATTGCCGGGTGGAGATTCCAAGCCTTGGCAATCATATGATTTACCCTGCGCTGATGGCAGCGGCAGTGGGGGAACATTTCGGCCTCTCTCAAGAGGAAATTGTCAGCGGAATTTTGCAATTTGCCCCCACAAAGATGCGGATGAATATCATACGGCGCGGGAATGGCGTTACCATCTTGGACGACACCTATAATGCAAATCCTCAGTCCATGCGGGCGGCGGTAGGTGTGCTGGCTGACATGAGAAGCGGACGCAAGGTGGCTGTGCTGGGCGACATGTTTGAGCTGGGCGGTCTTGCGCCTGCGTTGCACCGCGGTGTGGGAGAGTACGCCGGTAAGGCGGGCATCGACTGCCTGATTGCTGTGGGTGAGTTGGCAAGGAACATTTATGACGCAGCGGAGGCGAACGGGGTACCGGAGACTTATTATTGCACGGATAAAGAAGAGGCGCTTCCGTTGCTGAAGGCGGCGGTTAAGCCGAGCAGTACGATTTTGGTCAAGGCTTCCCGCGGTATGGGACTGGAAGAACTTGTGGCGGAATTGAAGCGTTTGACCAAAGAGCCGTAATATAAAAAGAGCCTGCGCACACTGTGAGGCGTGCGCAGGCGGGCAGTTTTTAGCCGAACAGCTTGGCCAGATTTTCCTTGTAGGGATTGTAGACAACGCCCTTTTCCGTAATGGCGCCCGTGAGCAGCTTGTGCGGCGTCACGTCGAAAGCGGGATTGTAGACGGGAATGTCCGTGGGCGCGGTCTGAACGCCGTACATGGTGCGCACCTCCTGAGGGTCACGTTGCTCCACCACGATGCCGGAACCGTCCGCGATGGTGAGGTCAATGGTGGAAGAGGGGAGCACTGTGTAAAACGGAACGCCGTGATAATGAGCGTTCACCGCCACAGAGTAGGTGCCGATTTTGTTGGCAAAGTCGCCGTTGGCGGCCATGCGGTCGCAGCCCAACAGGACTTGGTCGATTTTGCCTTGATTCATCAGAGTGGCGGCCATGTTGTCGCAGATGAGAGTGGCCGGTACGCCGTGCTGTTGGAGTTCCCAAGCCGTCAGGCGGGAGCCTTGCAGCAGTGGACGGGTCTCATCCACATAGACCATTTCGACTTTGCCCTGTTCAAATGCCTCAATGATAACGCCCAGCGCAGTGCCAATGCCACCGGTCGCGATGGGGCCGGCGTTGCAGTGGGTGAGAATGTGGGCTTTCATGGGTACTGTTTCGGCGCCATAGCGGCTCATAGCCCTGTTCATTTCAAGGTTTTCCCTGTCGAGTTCCTTGGCCTCCTGAATTAGAGCAGGGACACAGGAAGGCTCCGCGCCGTTTTTGTCCAGGCAGCGTTCCATCCTGTCCAGCGCCCAGAAAAGGTTGACGGCAGTGGGGCGGCTGGCGGCCAGTTCCTCTTTTGCTTTTTTCATATTAGCGGCAAAGTTGGGCTTATTTTGGAATTCCAGACCGGCGAGGCAGAAGGCGTAAGCGGCGGCCACGCCGATAGAGGGTGCGCCGCGCACCTCCAAAGTACGAATAGCGGAGATGATATCCCGGTAGTCGGTGTAGTCGTTCCAAATCACCTGGAGCGGGAGCTTGCGCTGGTCCAATAGGGACAAGCTGGTTTCTTGCCAGCGAATCGGTTCCATGTACATTGCCTCCATTTCTATTTATGTGCTCTGCGTAAGAGTATTATTGCACGACCATCATAGCACAGCACGGCGGGGGAAACAACCGCCGGGAGCAACTTTTTTGGAGCGTATCAAAATGATAGACCTTTCGATTTCTGATGTGACAAAAGAATTTGAGGTGGGAAGCCGTATTTTGGACGGCCTCTCCTTTCAAGTGGATACTGGCGAACGGGTGGGCCTTCTGGGCAAAAACGGTGCGGGTAAAACTACGTTGTTCAAAATTATCACCGGAGAGATAGAACCGGACGAGGGCGAGGTCGTGGTTGCCTTTGGCAAGCGTGTGGGTCTGATTTCGCAAATCCCTGTTTATCCTGCGGATTACACGGTGGAGTCGGTGTTGGATGCGGCCTTTCAGCGCCTGAAGAAGATAGAAGCGGAGCTGACTGCCCTTGCGGCGCGTTTGGCGGAGAAACCGGACAATACTGCGGACATGCGCCGATACGACTATTTGATGGCGGCCTTTGAAAGCGGCGGCGGCTATGACACCGAGACGCAGAAAAACAAGGTTTGCAACGGTCTTGCTATCCCTGCGGATATGCGTGCAAGGTTGTTTTCAGAGCTGTCCGGTGGCGAGAAAACCAGAGTGAACCTGGCGCGGCTCATTTTGGAGGATACTGACATTCTTCTGTTGGATGAACCGACCAACCACCTTGACCTTCACGCCACCGAATGGCTGGAGGAGTATTTGGCAAGGTTCAAGGGAACGGTACTGGCCATTTCCCACGACCGCTATTTTCTTGACCGTGTCGTACAGCGCGTGGTGGAGCTGCACGACGGAAAAGCGGAGTTTTATCAAGGGAATTACAGCTTCTATGTACAGGAAAAAGAGGCCCGCTATCTGGAAAAGCTGAAACAGTATGAGAAAGAGCAGGCCAAGATACAGCAGCTTCAGGAAGCGGCGGATAAGCTTCATCTGTGGGCATTTATGGGCAACGATAAGCTGCACAAGCGCGCCTTTTCCATGGAAAAGCGAATGGAGCGCATGAAAACGGTGGACAAGCCCACGAAGGAACGAAAGCTCTCCATGCGTTTTGGGGAGCAGGAATTTCGGGGGGATGAGGTGCTTACCATCAAAGGACTGAGCAAGTCCTTTGATGGACGGACATTGTTTTCCGGTGTTGACTTGGAAGTGGTGGGCGGTGAGCGCATTGGACTTTTAGGCGACAACGGAGCTGGTAAATCCACGCTTTTGAAAATATTACTGAGGGAGGAAGCGGCAGATGCCGGAACACTCCGAATGGGGCCGACTGTAAAGGTAGGATACCTGCCGCAAATTGTCCGATTTGACAACCCAGAGCGCAACTTGGTAGACACCATGCTTTATGCTCAGGATTGCACACCTCAGACAGCCCGCAATCGTTTAGCGGCGTTCAACTTTCGGGGGGAAGACGTATTCAAGCAGGTGAGGAGCCTGTCAGGCGGTGAACAGAGTCGTCTGCGGTTGTGTATGCTGATGGATGAGAAAATCAATCTGCTCATCTTGGACGAACCAACGAACCATTTGGATGTAGCTTCCCGAGAATGGATTGAGGATGCGGTAGAGGGCTACGAAGGCAATCTGCTTTTTGTTTCCCATGACCGATATTTTATTGATAAATTTGCAACCCGCATCTGGATGCTGGAGGACGGACAGATTACGGATTTCCGTGGGAGTTATCAGGAATTTCAGGCACAGCGCGCAAAAAAAGCGGGGGAAAAGCCTGGAAAAACGCAAAAGGCAGCGCCAGAAATGCCGCAGCCGGAGAAAAAGGAACGGCCCAAGAGAAGCGGAGGCACCAAGCAGCTTGAAAAAGAGTTGGCGGCTGCGGAACGTGCCGTTACAAAGGCAGAGGAGCACCTGTTTGAGCTTGGCGAGTTGGCCAAGGAGGACGGCGTCGCCACTGACTATTTGAAATTGCAGGAGATTTACGAAGAGCAGCACGCCCTTGAGGAGGAGCTTATCACACTGTATGCCCGCTGGGAGGCGCTGGCGGCAGAGTTGGAGGAGGCGAAGGGAAATGATGCGTAACCGTGCATACCGTCCTTACCGTGGCCGCGCAGGGATGCGCATTGTGTGTAAGGTGCTCCTTGTACTGGTGGCAGCTGCTTTGGCGGCTTTTGTTGCGCTGGAAGTAGTTGTGGCGGAGGACAGCAGGACGAAAATTGAAGCGGAGCCGGACATCATGCTGATATTGGGCTGTCAGGTAAAATCGTGGGGGCCGTCTATTATGCTGCAAGACCGACTGGATACAGCACTTGACTATCTGGAAGACGACGCGCCGGACGATATGGAGATTGTTGTCAGCGGTGGAAAGGGCAATGACGAGCATGTCAGCGAGGCGCAGGCCATGTACGACTATCTGGTGGAGCACGGAGTGGACGGTTCGCGTATCCATAAGGAGGAACGCTCCCGCAATACCAGCCAAAATCTGAAATACAGCATCGAAACCCTGAAGGAGATGGGATATGACCTGTCAAATGCCAATGTGCTGATTGTATCCAATGGATTTCATTTGGCGCGGGCTACCATGTTGGCGGAGCGGTATGGAATGGAAACCAGTCAGCTTGCTGCGCCGTCCAGCCATATCCCATCCAAGATACAGATGTTTTTCCGGGAGCCGCTGGCTTTGGTAAAATCCTTCCTGCTGGACTGAGGAGGTGCCCATGCTGGACAATTTAGAGGCAATCGTCCTGAAATATGAGAATATTGAAGCTCAGTTGAACGCGCCGGAAACCTATCAGAACCCGGAACTGGTGGCACGTTTAAACCAAGAGCAAAAGAAACTGGAAGGAATTGTGACAGCCGCTCGTGCGCTGAACGCACAGCAGGAAGCTGTACGGCAGGCAGAAAGCCTGCTGTCTGACCCAGAATTGGGCGATATGGCCAAGGAAGAATATGTCTCCGCTAAAACAGCCTGCGAGGCGCTGGAGGAACAGTTGAAGCTTCTTCTTTTGCCACGGGACCCAGATGATGAGAAGAGCGTTGTTGTGGAGATACGGGCAGGCGTTGGCGGGGAGGAGGCGGCCCTGTTTGCCCACACGCTGGCCCGGATGTACACGATGTATGCTGAGGGTCAGGGATGGACAGTTGAAGTGGCGAGTGCGAATGAAACAGAGCTTGGAGGTGTAAAGGAGATTTCCTTTACGATTGATGGCGACGGGGCATATTCCCGCTTTAAGTTTGAAAGTGGCGTACACCGGGTGCAGCGGGTGCCGGAAACGGAATCAGGCGGACGTATCCACACCTCTACCGCTACGGTGGCGGTGCTCCCGGAAGCGGACGAAGTCGACGTACACCTCGACCCTTCCGATGTGGAAATGCAGGTGTTCCGTTCTTCCGGCGCTGGAGGGCAGCATGTGAATAAAACGTCGTCTGCTGTGCGGCTTATCCATAAGCCGACTGGCATGGTGGTAGAGTGCCAGCAGGAGCGGAGCCAGTTCCAAAACAGGGACAAGGCTATGAGGATTTTAGCTGCCCGCCTTTATGAACAGGAGCGCCAGAGAGTCGATGAAGCGGTGACGCAGCAACGACGCAGCCAAGTAGGAACCGGTATGCGAAACGAGCGCATCCGCACCTATAATTTTCCCCAAGGACGGGTAACCGACCACCGCATCGGGCTGACGCTTTATAAGCTTGACAGTGTAATAGACGGCGATTTAGATGAAGTTATAGACAGCTTGATTGCCGCAGAGCGGATGGAACAACTGAAGGCAAGGGAAGAATAATGAATACAAAAAGGCTCACAGAGCGGGACGTTGGGACAGCGGCCCAACTTGTGAAGGACGGGGCGCTGGTAGCAATACCCACAGAGACAGTCTATGGATTGGGCACAGATGGGCTGAATAAAGAGGCAGTGGCGGCAATTTTTGAAGCAAAAGGCCGCCCACAGGATAATCCGCTGATTCTCCATATACCGTCGGATGATTGGCTGGAGTATTATTGTACAGAAATTCCGCCGACGGCATATATACTGACAAAACGTTTCTGGCCGGGGCCGTTGACGTTAATTCTAAGGCGGAAGCCCATTGTCCCCGATATTGTGACCGGCGGGTTGGATACAGTGGGAATGCGCTGCCCTGCACACCCGCTTGCACGGGCCATTATTGAACAGGCAGGAGTTCCGGTTGCGGCGCCATCAGCCAACACCTCCGGACGGCCAAGCTGCACAACGCCGGAGTCTGTGTTGGAGGACATGGACGGAAAGATTGCTGCGGTGGTGGACGGCGGTGCTTGTACCGTGGGGGTTGAGTCCACTATTGTGGATATGACATGTACGCCGCCTCGGCTGCTGAGGCCGGGCGGAGTGGCGCTTGAAAGCCTCAGGGCCGTATTGGGGGAAGTGGCGGTTGACGAGGCAGTGCTGCGCCCGATGGGAGATGGAGAGCAGCCTCGTGCGCCGGGAATGAAATACCGTCATTATGCGCCAAAAGCACCGGTGACGGTGGTGAAAGGTGCGCCGGAAAAAACAGCACGGTATATTTTGCAAAATGTGCGTGACAAATCGGGCGTTTTATGCTTTGATGAATACGCTGGATTGTTTGCTGGCCACTGTGTCAAAGCAATCGGAGGTGCGAAGGATACCGCTGCACAAGCTCGAAGAGTATTTGATGCACTGCGCGCTTTTGACCATGATGATGTGACGGAAATCTTCGCCCAGT
>JAAWDI010000013.1 GCA_022793685.1 Oscillospiraceae bacterium | reverse complement strand
TCCACCTTCGGGAGCTGGCCCCGCTGGACCTCGTCCCGGGCCATGATCTCGCCGTTGCGGTAGCGCATGACCTCCACGTTGACCCCCTCATAGTTGGAGTTGGGATAGCCGTAATACGTCCACAGGAACGCGCAGATGCGCATTTCCTTTCCGGCGGGGGAGACGGACTCCACGCCCTCCGGCGTGATTTTTACGATTTCACGGGGGCCAAGCTCGTAGTGGTCGTCATAGCCCAGCTTGTGGTAGGCGAAGGACTCGAAGGATACACAGTAGCCGTCCTCGCCCTTGCCGACCAAAATGGGCAGGCGGCCCAGCTTGTCCCGCGCGGCCAGGATATAGTCCGGAGTCAGGATGAGAATGGTGGCGGAGCCGCGGATGCAGTCCTGCGCGTGGAGGATGCCGGACACCAAATCGTCCTTCTGGTTGATGAGGGCGGCGCACAGCTCGGTGGCGTTCACCTTGCCGCTGCTCATGGCCATGAACTGGTGGCCGTGGTCGGAGAAATAGGTCTCCACCAGCTCCTCGGCGTTGTTGATGATGCCCACGGTGGTGATGGCGTACAGCCCCAGATGGGAGCGCACCAAAAGGGGCTGGGGGTCGGTATCGCTGATGCAGCCGATGCCGGAGCAGCCATGGAAGGAAGCGAGGTCCTTGTCAAACTTGGTGCGGAAGGGGGTATTTTCAATGTTGTGTATCTGCCGCTGGAAGCCGTCTTCTTTGTCATAGATGACCATGCCGCCCCGACTGGTGCCGAGGTGGGAGTGGTAGTCGGTTCCAAAGAAAATGTCCAGCGCTACATCTCGCTTGGAGATGGCGCCAAAGAAGCCGCCCATGTGTTATTTGTCCCCCATCAGGCGGCGCATGACCTCTTCGTAGGCCTCTTCCGCGCCGCCAAGGTCGCGGCGGAACCGGTCCTTGTCCAGCTTCTCGTGGGTCTTTTCGTCCCACAGGCGGCAGGTGTCCGGGGAAATTTCGTCCGCCAGCACGATTTGACCGTCGGCGGTTTTGCCGAATTCCAGCTTAAAGTCCACCAGGTCGATGCCGATTTCCTTCATAAAACCTTTCAACAGGTCGTTGACCATGAAGGCGTACTTCTTGATAAGGTCGATTTCCTCCTGGGTGGCCAGCTTCAGAGCCAGCGCATGGTAGTCGTTGATGAGGGGGTCGCCCAAGTCGTCGTTTTTGTAGGAAAACTCGATGGTGGGGGCGTCAAAGACGATGCCCTCCTCCACGCCGTAACGCTTGGCAAAGCTGCCGGCGGAGATGTTGCGGATGATAACCTCCAGCGGCACGATAGACACTTTCTTGACGGCGGTTTCCCGCTCAGACAGCTCTTCCACATAGTGGGTGGGCACGCCCTTCTGCTCCAGACGGCGCATCAGGTTGTTGGTCATGCGGTTGTTAATGGCGCCCTTGCCGGTGATGGTCCCCTTTTTCAGGCCGTTAAAGGCGGTGGCGTCGTCCTTGTAGGAGACGATGACCACGTTGGCCTCATTGGAAGCATAGACCTTTTTGGCCTTACCCTCGTAAAGCTGCTCTTTTTTCTCGTATCCCATCTTAAATCTCCTCCTGTATCTTCACGTCTTTGGCCGCAACATCTTCGGCCATTTGCTTTTTGAACGCGGAGAGCTTGTCCGCAAGCGTTTCATCAGAAAGGGCCAACATCTGCGCGGCCAGAATGGCGGCGTTGTCAGCGCCGTCCACCGCCACGCAGGCAACGGGGATGCCTTTGGGCATCTGCACCATGGACAGCAGGCTGTCCAGCCCGCCCATCATGCTGGTTTTGATGGGAACCCCGATGACGGGCAGCGTGGTGTAGGCGGCCAGCACGCCGCCCAGATGAGCGGCTTTGCCCGCTGCCGCGATGATGACGCCGAAGCCGTTCTCCACAGCTTGGGAGGCGAATTGCTCTGCTGCGACGGGGGTGCGGTGGGCGGAGATGATGTGAACCTCGCGGGGAATACCGAAGCTGTCCAGCCGTTTCAGGCAGGGCCTCATGGTTTCTAAATCACTGTCCGAGCCCATAATAACGGCCACTTTCTTTGTGGACATAAGCAGATACCTCCTGAAAAACAAAAATCACAGGGCAGGCCATGAAGAGAAAGGGCGGCCCGCCCTGCGGTGGTTACAATAAGGTTTTGGATACACAGACGCCCCGGGAAGAAAACTGCGGGACAGACGCTTGAACGCCGCGCAGCAGCACCATCGGGGGGACACCTCCGTTCCTTTGTCTGATGGTATTAGGATACCTAATTTTGCCGCCTTATGCAAGAGTCGGAACAAAATTTGTAGCTTTGTACAACCGGAGGCGGAAAAAGAGCAATCCTTTGCACGACAAACGCCGGATTTTGCCGAATCAAGAGGTGATGGCGTCCAAAATATTCTGCACCTGAGCGGCCCGAAGCCGCCAATCTGCCCCGGCGGCATATTCACGGCGGCGCTGAGTCACGAAGCCGGCCGCTTCCTGCAAGGCGTTCTCGCAGGTGCGGAGGAATTCCCGTTCGCTGTGCGCGCCATATACCACATCGGCCAGCGTTTCCACCTGCTCAGGCCACAGCATGGAGACGATAGGCTTTCCGGTGGCCAGATACTCGTAAAGCCGGATGGGGAAGATGCCCGCGTCCGCGCCGGAGGTGCGCAGAAAGTTCAGGCATACGCTTGCGTGGGAGAGCAGCTCAGGGATGTCCAGTGGAGGCCGCCGCCCCAGCAGACGCACGTTGGGCAGCCGCTCCAGATGCCGCAGCGCCTTTGGCCCGTCGTCCTCTATGCCGCCCACCAGCGTGAACTGCCATTCCGGTTTTTCACGAGCGGCATACAGCAGAGGGGACAGGTCGGTGTCGGGGTAGAGCGTCCCCACAAAGCAGAAAGCGGGCGCGTTGACAGGTTGGTATTCCTGGGCGAACAGGGCATAATTGACTCCGTTGGGCAGCAGGGTCACATTGCGGCTGCACGGGGAGAGGTATTCCGCCAGCGGCTCAGACGCGGCAAACACCACGTCGGACTGGAGGGTCAGCTCGCTTTCCCATTCGATGGGGAAGTGAGGCCAGTCCCGGTGGCAGTCGTAGATGAGACGGGTATATTCAAAGTATTCCAGCAGGTTGACCTGTTCCGGAGAGGTGCACCAGACAAGGCATTCACGAAAACGATGCCGCCGCAGTTTCTCCGCAATAAATAGTCCCTGCCGCTTGCAGACGGCGCCCGCGTCCTTCCACGGCAGATGATGGGTGCGCTCCGGCGGCAAAGTGTAGACGGTGACATGGGTGCGCACCTTCTGGCCGCGCTCCCGCCAGCGGCGGTCAAACGGCCCTTCGGCGGGCTGGAACCAGAGCACCTGCGCGTCCTTCAGGCGGGTCATCAGATGCTGCGTCCGGCCCGGTTCATTGCTCCATGGTTCATAGGATAAGCAAACGATTTGTTTCAACGGCAATCGGTTCCTCTCATTGCTCCAACAATTTTTTTGCGGCTTCGCTGTTGTGGCACTCCACCTCCCGCAGGCGCTTCACGCTTTCCATGCGGAACTGCTTGTCCTCACGGCGGGCCACGGCGGCGTCAATCAGGGCGGTAAGTCCGGGGAGGGTGACGGCGTTCAGGTCAAGATAGAGGTCTTGCCCCACATAGTCGAGGAAAGAGCTGACCTTCGGGTCGTAAACCACGCCCACCAGCGGCACGCCTTGTCCGGCGGCAAACACCAGCGCGTGCAGGCGCATGGAGACCACCACCTGCATCCGTGCCAGCAGACCGATGGTGTGGCTGGAGCCGCCCGTTTCGGTGAGGACGTGGCAGGGAACGGTCACTTGACCGGCCACAGCCTTGGCGGCCTCCACATCTTTTCCGCGCTCGATGGGGAGAAAGACGGGGGTCAGGCCGTGGCGCTTGTAGGCATAGTCTGCGGCGGCGGCCAAAACGGCGGTGTGGGCGGAAAAGCCGGGCCACGGCCGTAAGCCGAAGCCGATATACTGGCCGCCCGGGTCAAGCCCCTGATTTTCCATCATAGCGTCGATAACTGCCCCTTGGTCAGCGGGGAGAATGACCGTGGGGTCGGCGGAAAGGGTGATTTCAGGGGCGGTCACCCCCAATTCCTCCAAAACAGACTTGGAGTGGGTATCCCGCAGGGTGATGGCGTCCACCCGCTTTTGCAGCACGCCCGCTGCCAAACGGCGGTTTTGGGCGTACCGGATGGGGCCGATGCCGCACCCGTACATGAGCACCTTGTTGCCCAGCGCCTTGGCCGCCGAGATGGTAAACAAATAGAACCACAGGCTGCGGCGGGAGGTCACATCCTGCATCAGGGAGCCGCCGCCGTTGATATACAGCTTTGTCCGGCCCATGCGCCAGAGAAATTTGGGCAGGGCAAAGGTGTAGATGGCGTTGGTGCGGTAGGTGTGCATGGTGCTTTTTGGATTGCGGGAGAGCACCCACAGCGGCAGGTCCGGATCGATGGAGCGCAGCTCGATGAGGATGGCCTCTAAAATAGCGTCGTCTCCGGCGTTGCCCCGGCCGTAAGCGCCGCACACCAGCACGCCGTCCCTGCCCTTGGGCCGGTTTTGCCGCCGCAGAACGGCCCAGTATATCTCAAGCTGACGGGATACTGTCCGCTCAAGGGAATATTCGGTAGAGGCCTTTTGATAAAGGGCGGCGCCCAAACGTTCCCGCAGACTGGCGCTGTCCGCCAGTCGGACAAGGCAGTTCGCCAGCGCGTCCGCATCTCCGGCGGGGAAGAGAAAACCGGTGACGCCGTGCTCGATAAGGTACGGCACGCCGCCCACCCTGGAGCTGACGGTTGGCAGCCCAGCGCGGGCGCCTTCTGTCAGGGCGTAAGGGAAGGTTTCCGACAGGGAGGTGAGGGTGTTCACGTCGATGGCGTTATAAAAAGAATCCACGTCGGAAATCCACCCGGCAAATACACAGACCTCCTCAAGTCCCAGACTGGAGGAAAGAGCTTTCAGTTCGTTCATCTGCTGGCCGTCGCCGGCGATAAGCAGCCGCAGCTTTGGGCAGCGTTCATAGGCTTTCGCAAAGCCGCGAATGAGCGTTCCCACGTCCTTGACCGGGTCAAGGCGGGCGGCGATGCCCACCACCACGCTGTCCCCGTCAGCCTGTAACCCCACACTGCGGAGGTATTCCTCCCGCTGGAGCTTCACCGGCCGGGGGGAAAAGTCAAGACCGTTGTAGATGGAAAAGAGTTTGCCGGGCTTGAAGCCCCGGTCAATCAGCAGGTCGACCATGGCCTCGGACACGCCGATGCGGTAATCCATCCGGCGGAGGGCCATGGTGTTGACAACGCCATAGGTGACGCGGGACAGAGGGCGGCCCAGATAGTCCAGCCGGTAGTCACTGTGAACGGTGGTGACGACTGGAACGCCGGCGGCGCGTCTGAGCAGGGTGCCCATCAGGTTGCCCCGCGCGCCGTGGCAGTGGATGAGGTCGAACCCCTCCGACAGCACAAATTGCTTCAGCTTGCGATAGACCTTAAAAACGTTGCGGCCGGGCATGACCACGACCCGGATACCCAGCGCCCGCGCCTCCTCCGCAAAGGGCCCCTCCATGAAACAAACCATGGTGACGTCAATTTCATCCCGCAGGCGGGAGAGAAGAGAGTGAACGTGGGTTTTGGCTCCGCCGGTGTCTCCGCCGGAGATAAGATGGACGACCTTCATGGGCTACACTCCAAAAGTTAGAAAAAAGTCTTGTGAAAACCGTCAGAATAGGGTACAATCATCAGTGTTATGTCAAACCATGAACACTATTATACATACACTGGCCCCACCGGTCAAGGAGCGGAGGAACGTAAACATGAAAGAAGCATCGAAAAAGCGTGGACTGAATCCCATCGACGTATTGGTGATTATTGTGGTTATTGCCGCAGTCGCCTTTGGAGCATATAAGCTCGTCAACCGCAGCAGGCAGGGAAGCGTTGCCGGTACTCCCATCACCTTTACCGTGCTGTGCTCCGGTGTGGAGCCGGACGTTTACGAGTCCTTGAAGGACCTTCTGCCCTCCCAGCTGATGGCGTCGGGCGAAATGGTGAGCGGCAAGGTGACGGCGGTGACCGCCTCGCCCCACACGCCCGGCGTGCTGTCCTCCGGTACCGGACTGCCTATCACGGTGGAAAAGGAGGGCCTGCTCGACCTGACCTTTACCATTGAGGGCGAGGTCAGAAATTTGATTACCAACGAGCTTGGCAAGCAGGAAATCCGCATCGGCAAGACCTACACGGTCAAAACGGTGGACGTTGAGTTGGAGCGGGGGGTTATCCTTGACTTCCAGCGCGGTGAAGCGGGCGAATAAGTTTTCCCGTTTCGCATAAAAGTAAACGACGGGCGGCGGTGCGTCAGCGCCGCCGCCTTTATACATTCATTACCTGTAAGGGGGGAAGGCCATGCTGGCCGCTTTGGCTCAATGGGACGCTTCCGTGTTGCTCTGGATTCAGGAGAATGTACGCTGCGGCCTTTTAAGCGCAATTCTTGTGCCGTGGAGCAAGCTGGGCAACGCCGGATTTATCTGGATTTTACTGTCGGTGCTCCTGCTTCTGATTCCAAAGACCCGCAAGGCGGGAACGGCTGCTCTGCTGGCTATGCTCCTGAGCCTTATCTTCACCAACGGCATTATCAAGCATCTGGCGGCCCGGCAGCGGCCATGGCTGGTGGTGGAGGGATTGGTTCCCCTGCTGGCGGAGCCTGACCCGAACTCATTCCCCTCCGGCCACACGGCGGCAGCCATGGCGTGCGCCGTAGCGTGGCTCAAAACTCTGCCGGTGCGGTGGGGGAGGGTGCTGGCTATGGTGGGCGCGGTACTCATGGGGCTGTCCCGGCTGTATGTTGGAGTGCATTTCCCCACGGATGTGCTGGTGGGCGCAGTATTGGGTGCGGTGTATGCCTGCGTCGTCCTTGCCCTTATCGCATGGTGGGAGCGGAAAAAGACACAGAGCTTCCCACAGGAATGATAAAAAGAGCCCATGCCGTACGGCATGGACTCTTTTTTGGTACATAAAAGGGGAACTTACTTCAGTTCCACCTTGGCGCCAACCTCTTCCAGCTTCGCCTTCAGAGCCTCGGCGTCGTCCTTGGAGATGCCCTCCTTGATAGCCTTGGGGGCAGCTTCAACCAGAGCCTTGGCCTCGCCCAGGCCCAAACCGGTAGCCTCGCGGACAACCTTGATGACCTTAATCTTCTCGGCGCCGATTTCAGCCAGCACCACGTCGAACTCGGTCTTTTCAGCAGCGGCCTCGCCACCGGCAGCAGCGCCGCCAGCGGCGGGAGCAGCCATAGCGGCGGCGGAAACGCCGAACTCCTCCTCCAGAGCGTGAACCAGCTCGGAGAGCTCCAGCACGGTCAGACCCTTCACCTCTTCGATGAGGGCAGTGATTTTTTCAGAAGCCATGATATGTTACCTCCTATGTTGTCGATTTTTTCGTTTGAATGATGTGCCGCGAATTACTCGGCGGCGGGAGCTTCCGCTTCTTCAGCGGGAGCCTCGGCAGGGGCCTCCTCAGCAGGGGCGGCCGCCTCTTCGGCGGTAGCTTCAGCAGCGGGGACGACCGCCTCGGCGGCAGGAGCCTCCTCGGCAACAGCGCCGCCCTTCTCGGCAATCGCCTTGATGACGATGGCGAGGCTGGTGATGGGAGCGAGCATGGTACCCAGAACCTGAGCCAGCAGAACCTCCTTGGAGGGCAGCTCAGCCAGCGCCTGAATATCGCTGAGGGGCAGTACCTTGCCGTCCATGAAGCCGGCCTTGATGACGAACTTCTCACCGTTGAACTGCTTGGAGAACTTGTTGATGACTCGCATGGGAGCGATGGGGTCGTTCTGGCTGAGGGCCAGAGACGTAGTGCCGTTGAGCACGCCGTCCAGCTCGTCCAACCCTACGTTCTTCACAGCAAAACGGGTGAGGGTGTTCTTCACAACGGCGTAGTCGACCTCGTTCTTGCGCAGTTCAGTACGCAGGGCGGTGTCTTCGGCCACAGTGAGGCCCTTGTAGTCAATGAGAACGCCGGAAGCGGCGGACTTCAGCTTTTCGGTGAGGTCAGCCACGATAGCCTGCTTCTCGCTGAGAACTTTTGCGTTGGGCATTTGGTTTCACCTCCGGAAAAATAAAGTGCTGCGTTCTGACAGGCAGAAAGCAGCACAAACAAACATGTTTCATACTGCATCCTCGGCAGGATTTACAGCCGAACGGCCACCTGCTGTCTTTGAACGCATTAATCATGATACCAGACCGGGCAGGCTGTGTCAAGCACAACCCGCCCGGAAATGATATTTTTTTGAAATTTTTGGTTTTGTCACGCTCGCGTTGGGCGCATCACGGCTTGGCTTCCCTCCAGCTTGGACGAAAAACAGAATTGCAAAACAATTCTTCGGTTTCTCGCCCGCGCTCCGGTCCATCCAAGCCTATGCGCCTACGCTCACGCTTCTTTTTACACCAACTTGGCGGCGTTAACCTTCACGCCGGGGCCCATGGTGGAAGCCACCACGCAACTCTTGATATACTGGCCCTTGGCGGCGGCGGGCTTCGCCTTCACGATTGCGCCCATGATGGCGGTGAAGTTCTCAGCCAACTTCTCAGCGCCGAAGGAAACCTTGCCGATGGGGCAGTGGATGATATTGGTCTTATCCAGACGGTACTCCACCTTACCGGCCTTAATTTCGCTGACGGCCTTGGTCACGTCAGGGGAAACGGTGCCGGCCTTGGGGGAGGGCATCAAGCCCTTGGGGCCGAGCACTTTACCGAGGCGGCCCACAACGCCCATCATGTCGGGGGTGGCGACCACCACGTCGAAATCGAACCAGTTTTCCTTCTGGATTTTCTCCACCATGTCCATGTCGCCCACATAGTCGGCGCCGGCGGCGCGGGCCTCGTCGGCCTTGTCGCCCTTGGCAAAGACCAGCACGCGGGAGGTCTTGCCGGTGCCGTGGGGAAGAACAATAGCGCCGCGCACCTGCTGGTCGGCGTGACGGGAATCCACGCCCAGCTTGACGTGCAGTTCGACGGTCTCGTCAAACTTGGCGGTGGCGGTCTTTACCACCAGGCCCATGGCCTCGGCGGTGTCGTAAAGCGCGGCCTTGTCGACCTGCTTGGCACTCTCTTGATATTTCTTGCCTCTAAACATTTTTCACACCCTCCTTACTCGCCCACGATGATGCCCATGGAGCGGGCAGTACCGGCTATCATGCTCATAGCCGCCTCGATGCTGGCCGCGTTCAGGTCGGGCATCTTGGTTTCGGCAATCTTGCGGACATCTTCCTTGCTGATGGTGGCAACCTTGGTCTTGTTGGGCACGCCGGAAGCTGTCTCGATGCCGCAGGCCTTCTTAATCAGGACGGCGGCGGGAGGGGTCTTGGTGATGAAGGTGAAAGAACGGTCGGCATACACCGTGATGACCACGGGGATGATGAGGCCGGCGTCGTTCTTGGTGCGCTCGTTAAACTCCTTGGTGAACGCGGCGATGTTGATGCCGTGCTGACCAAGGGCAGGGCCGACGGGGGGGGCGGGAGTCGCCTTGCCGGCCGGAATCTGCAATTTTACGTAACCTACTACTTTCTGTGCCACTTAGAGCACCTCCTACGAAGAATGTGGTTTGGACGGGGCGATGGATAAACGGCCCCTCCCACGCGGTCAGGTGATTTGTTCCACCTGGTCCAATTCAAGCTCGACGGGAGTTTCCCGTCCGAACATGGAGACCACCACGCGCACCTTGGCGCGGTCAAGGTCAATCTCCTCCACGGTGCCAAGGAAGGACTCCAAGGCGCCGTCGGTGATTTTTACGCTGTCGCCTACGGCATAGTTGACCACGATTTCCCGCTTTTCAACGCCCAGAGCAGCAATCTCGTCCTCTGTGAGGGGGATGGGCTTGGTGCCGGAGCCGACAAAGCCGGTCACACCGCGAATGTTGCGGATGATATGCCAAGCCTCGTCGCTCATCACCATCTTGACCAGAACATAGCCGGGGAACACTTTGCGTTCCACCGTCTTGGGGCCGTTGTCGGTGATTTCGGTCACGGTTTCCATGGGGATGCTGATTTCCAGGATAGCGTCGCGCAACCCACGGTTTTCCACGTACTTTTCAATGGTGGTCTTTACCGTGTTTTCATAGCCGGAATAGGTATGAACAACATACCAGTTTGCATTGTCAGCCATAACTGTGCCCCTTAACCCTTAACGAGGGAGATGAGCGCGCTGACAACGCCGCCCGCTACCGCGTCGAACACCCAAATAAAGATGCCCACGACGACGACGCAGACGATGACGACCCAAGTGTTGTTGAGGGTTTGCTTCCAGGAGGGCCAGGAGACCTTCTTCAGCTCTGCCTTCAACTCTTTGAACCACCGGGCAATGCGGGCAAATACACCGGGCTTCTTTTCCTTATCAGCGGTCTTTTTCGCCTGCTTTTCCTGCTTTTCGTTTTCAGCCATTCGTTTTACACCCTTCTTTCTTTCCAAGCCAACGGAGGGTTACTTTGTCTCAGTATGCAGCGTATGCTTCCTGCAAAAGGGGCAATACTTGTTCATTTCGAGACGGTCAGGTGTGTTCTTCTTGTTCTTGAACGTGTTGTAATTGCGCTGCTTGCACTCGGAGCACCGCAGCGTGATTTTGATGCGCGCGCCGGTCTTGCTGGCCATGTGTCGGCACCTCCTTATGATTTGTGTCCGCCCCGGCATAAAAAAAGCCGGAAACGGCACGATGACGCCGATTCCAGCAAGTCCAAAAACGCGGGTTGAAATCATACCCGCGTGGGAGCTTACGGTGGAGCCGGCAATTCATTTGCCTCCCTATGTCCCGCAGAAAGCGGGGAAGGGGTTTGTACGGCATCCCGTAAAAATGCGCACAAAAAGAAAGCCCTTTTCATAGGTATTGTCAGTGTAACACATCGTTTTCCTTCCTGTCAAGCCTTTTTTTACCTGCTTCACGTGGATATAATAAGGGAGAGCAAGGAAACAGAAAAGGGGCTGAGATGATGCGCATCATGGCAATCGATTACGGCGACGCCCGTACAGGGATAGCGGTTTCAGACGCCACCGGAATGCTGGCGGGCTATACTGCCGTTGTGCAGGGGAGAAAGGCGGAGCAGGTGGCGGCGGAGGTCGCCCGAATCGCAAAAGAACGGGACGCAGACACCTTGGTGCTGGGCTTCCCTCGGAATATGGACGGGTCAGAGGGCGCGCGGGCGGAGCTGTACCGGACGTTTGCGGACTTGCTGAAGAAGGAGACCGGCCTTACGCCGGTGCTGTGGGACGAGCGCCGTACCACTATCGAGGCGCACGACATTCTCCACGCCGGGGGCAAACGAATGAAGCAGCACAAAAAGAATGTGGACGCAGTGGCGGCTTCTCTGATTTTAGAAGGCTATCTGACCCGACTGCGTATGGAACAGGGCGGGAGGGAGTAAGCGATGCAGCCAAGAGAGCTTTTAAATTTTCTTTCTCTGATGGAGCCGATGAAGTCCCGAACTCGTCACTCATGGACATCGGACGGGACACACGAGACAGTAGCCGCGCACAGTTGGCGATTGGCATTGCTCTCCATGCTGACAGCGCCTGAACTGCCGGATGTGGACATGGACAAGGTGTTAAAGATGTGTGTGCTTCATGATATTGGCGAAGCGGTTACCGGAGACATCCCTTCCTTTGAAAAGACCGAAGGACATGAGCGAACGGAAACGCAAGCCATTCTTGACCTGCTGAACAGACTGGAAGAGCCGCTGAAAGGAGAGTGGACAACGCTGTTTGCAGAGATGGAAGCGAAAGAAACGCCGGAAGCCAAAGCGTACAAGGCGCTGGATAAATTGGAGGCGGTGATTCAGCACAATGAGGCGGAACTCTCCACCTGGCTTCCGCTGGAGTATGAGCTTCAACGCACATATGGCACGGAAGAGGCAGAGACATTTCCATATTTGAAAAGCCTCCGACGGGTGGCGTTGGAGGACACAGACCGAAAGACTGCGGCAGCGGGTAGGTAAAATCAGAAAAAGGCTCAAAATCAGGCTTAAAGCGGACAGAGAAAAGCGTGTCGTGGAAATGAGGTGGCGGCGGAGATGATAATAGTTTTGGCGGCATCCGCCGCCATCCTCTGCGGCGTGCTGTACCTGTGGACAAAGCGCACAGAGCGCCATGCCCACTGGATGCCGCCGGGCGAGCGCTGCGACCTGTCGCCGTTGCTGGCAAAGACGGCGCTCACCGACGCCGATTATGACCTGTTGCTCCATGAAACCGGCCTTGGCCGCCTTGGGGTGGACGTGCTTCTCAGCACTGGAAAGCAGGATACAATCCTGCGGATGCAGGAGATGCTGTATGCCCCTATCACCTACCGCTGCCGCCGGTTCAGCCCCATTTCGTGGACGGAGCGGCTGACGGATACCAAAGGCCAAGTGCACGCCGGATTAGAGTTGGTCCCGTTGGAGGACGGCGATGTGTTGATTTCCGCCAGCTCCCATACGCTGGGCTGGTGCAACGGTCATGCCGGTATCGTCGTGAACGCGCAAAAGGGCGAAACGCTGGAATCGGTGGTCATAGGCCAGAAGGCCAGCGTGTGCTCCATTGAAAAGTGGCGAGAGTACCCCACGGTGCTGGTGCTGCGGTTAAAGGGAGCCTCCGGAGAAGAGCGGGCCGCCATTGCAAAGGATGCCCTCCGCCGTTTGAAGGGAACGCCCTACCGCCTTGCCGTGGGGGTGTTTTCCCGAAAGCACTGGGGGAGCCGCCCGCCCAAGGGAACCCAGTGTGCCCATTTGGTGTGGGAGGCCTTTCGTCCCTTCGGCTATGACTTGGACAGCGACGGCGGGCGGATTGTTACCCCTCACGACATCGCGGCAAGCCCGCTGCTGGAGCTGGTGCAGGTCTATGGCCTTGACCCGGATAAACTGTGGCGGTGAACGTCAATCAGCTTTAGGCTTCTTGCGAAACAGCTCCCGCAGGCCGATATAGAGGAGGAACGCACCAAAGCAACGGCGCAGAAGCTGAACGTCCAGTCCGGTGGCCGCCCATGCCGCGATGCCTGTGGCGATAAGGCCGGCCAGGATAGCGGGCAGAGCGGTCTTTTTGTCCACATATCCGTTTTTTAAGTGGGCGGGCAGGGCGGTTGCGGCAGTGGGAAGAAAGTAGAGCAGATTAATGCCTTGGGCGGCGGTCTGTTCCACTCCGGCAAAGGCGGTCATATAGATGAGCAGCAGCGTGCCGCCGCCCACGCCGAAGCCGGAGAGAATACCGGTGGCAAGGCCCACCGCTGCCGCCAATAAAAACCGCCCCATCAGAAGAACAGCGACTTGACGCCGCCGTACAGGATGAGCAGGGCAAAGGCCCGCCGCAGCCAGTCCATGTTTACGCCCTTGAACAGCTTACCGCCGAGGAAGCCGCCCGCAAGGCCCCCCAGCAGATAGGGGAGCGCCGCCGTCCAGTCCAGCCCGCCCCGCAGCAAGTAGATGACGGAGGACAGGATGCACAGCGGCAGGATGATGGCCACGGAGGTGGCGAACGCCTTGCGTTGGGTGAGGTGGCAAAGGCGCACCAGCATAGGCACCAAAATCATGCCGCCGCCTCCGCCGAAAAAGCCGTTGGCCACTCCGGCGGCGGCGCCCGCCAGCGCAGGACGCCACCAAGCGGCCTGCTTGGACTCCTCTGAAGTTGACAAAATGAAACGCCCCCTTTTTGCATAGTTTGGCAAAAAGGGGGCGTGGTCTATACACTCAAATGCCGGTGAGGTCGCGTACCACTGCCGAACCTAGCAGCAGTCCGGCAACGGCGGGCACCCACGGCACGCTGGCGGGGATACTCCGCCGTCCGGGCGGAGGTGCCTCGTGGGATTGGTCGCTTTCGTGGGCTTCCTCCGGAGAGAAAACCACCTTGTGATGCTCAATACCTCGTCGGCGCAGCTCCTTGCGCACCACACGGGCCAGCGGACAGCCGGAGGTCTCCGCGATGTCTGCAATTTGCAGACGGGATGCGTCCAGCTTGTTGCCTGTGCCAAGGGCGGAAATGACAGGTATATCCCGCTTCACGGCGGTCTCAATCAGGTGCAGCTTGCAGGAAACCAGGTCGATGGCGTCCACTACATAGTCGAAGGGGCCGCACGCCCAAAATTCTTCGGCGGTGTCCGGCTCATAGCGGTATACCATAGCAGCAACGTGGCAGTTCGGGTTGATGTCCAGCGCACGCTCTGCCATGACCTCCGCTTTTGGACGGCCAATGGTGGAGTGGAGCGCGATAAGCTGACGGTTCAGGTTGCTTTCGCCCACCGTGTCCTGGTCGACAAAGGTGAGTGTGCCGATACCGGCGCGCGCCAGCGTTTCAGCGGCATAAGCGCCCACGCCGCCGATGCCCACAACTGCAACATGGGCGCGGCGGAGGGCTTCCATGGCGGCGGAGCCAAGCAGCATTTCAGTGCGGAGAAATTGTGACTGGGACATGGCGCGCTCCTTTCTGAAAAAGGCGGGCGGGGCAGTTTGCCCCGCCCGCTTTGTGCGGTTTGCAGGAGGTTTTTACAGGGTGGCGACGTATTTCAAGCCGTCGGCGTCCACCGCTTCCAGACCTTCCTTCAGGCCGTCGAGCCACTCCTGAAGGTCTTCGTTCTTCAGTGCATCACGGCTGGTGTTCTTCCACACGGGATTGGCGTGGTCGGAGAAGTACATCACATGCCAGCCATACTGACCGGAGGTGGTGTTCTCTACCAGACCGGTGTCGCCGGCAGTGCGGCCTTCCGCAAAGCACCAGTCGTTAAAGGACTGCACGAAATAGTTCTGAGGACGCTCCGTATACAGGCCGCCGTTCTCGTTGGAGCCGGGGTCGTCGGAATATTGCTCCGCCAGAGCGGCAAAGGATTCCTCCGTGGCCGTACCGTTCTGCCACTCCTCAAAGATGCGCTGGGCTTCGTCGTGGGCGGCCTGCATCTGCTCGTCAGAGGGCGCGTTTTGGGACTCGTCCACGTCGGTGGTTGCGGGGTCGTCCACCGGAGTCTCCGCCTTCACCAGAATATGGCGCACGTTGACGGTGGGGGTTTCCACCCGCTCACGGGACAGGAAACGCACCACATAGTAGCCGTTGGAGGACTCCATCACAGTGGTGTCGCCTGCAGTGCGGCCAGAGTCCAGCAGCCACTTGTTATAGGTGGCGGACAGGTTTTTGCCCAGAGCGGTGGAGCTTTCGGTGGAGTTGGTCGGCTCCTGCGCGGCAACCACATCCTCAAAGGCAGTACCAGCCTGCCAAGAGGCCAGCGCGGCGTCAGCCTTGCTCTTGGCGGCGTCCATGGCGGACTTCTTCTGCTCCTCAGTCGGTTCGACGGTGTTGCCTTCCTCGTCGGTGGTGGACTCGGCTTCACCGTTGAAGAACAGGTAAGCATAGCCGATGGTGTCCAGGTCGTCCTTATGCTCAGTGTAATAGGCGGTCAGAGCGGCGTCGTCATAGGTCAGCGACTCGCTCTTGGCGGTGTAGAAATCAGAAGCAAGCTGGGCGTCCCGCACGCACTGCTTATAGCGGCCATAGGTCATATAGGGGCCGTACACGGCGCGCAGGTAGGTGGTACGGCTGGAATAACCGGCGGCCGCCCACGCGTTGTCCATGCTGTCCAGCGCCTCTTTAACGGCCTCCTCGCCCTCGGCGGTGAGCTTAAAGCCCTCGGCGTCGGCGGCATCCAGCAGGGCGGTCAGTTCAACCAGAGACTCCTTGGCAGAGCTGAGAAAATAGTCGTGGTAGGTGGTGACCTCGCCGGTCTCGGAGTCGGTGGAGTAGGTCTGCTCACGGGGGTCGACGCTGCTGTCATAAGAAGCGGTGCCGCCGTACATAGAGGCATACATGGAATTCAGAGATTCCTGATACCGGGCGTTGTAGTAGTAAAATTCCACCTGCGCGGGGGAGTAGTTGCGGCCGTTCACCGTCACAGCAGTGGTGCGGCCCTGAAAAAGGCCGGAATTCCAGACCAGCAGGGCAACCACTGCAATCACGATGACGGCGGCCAGCACGGCATAGCCGATGGTTTTTCCCTTACCGGCAGAAGCGGCCGCCGCGGGGGCGGTTTTCCCCTGACGTTGCTTTTTTTCTCTTGATGCGCTCAAATCGTTCAGTCCTCTCGTTGTGAATAGGGCCTGTCCCGCCCCTTTTTCGTTTAAGACCCAAACATTATAGCGGAAAAAGCGCCATGTTGCAAGCCCTAAACGCAAAACCTTGCCGTGGAACAAAAAAGCCCCCACGAAGCATGTTCGTGGGGGCGTCCCGCAGCGGTCGTGTGAACCCGTTTAAAACCTGCACGAAAGGCAGGTGGGTCGCCTCCACAGCGCTTCTCTGCTTCCAACTTCCGCGTCCGGCGTGTACGCGCGGAGCGGGAGGCCTGCAATCTGCGCTGTGAGTCAGCGTCCCGTATTAAAAATGTGGGTTTAAAAGAGCCCATCACGGGCCCCGCAGGAAGAGATTACGTTTCGTCCTCGTCAAAAAGAAGGGTGTTGAACTGCTCGAAAACCGCTTCCAGCTCTTCTTCGCTGTCCAGCGTGGCAAGCTGTTCTTCGCCGTCCACATTTATCACCTTTAGGATAATGAGACCGTAGTCCTCGTCCAGCTCAGGGTCTTCCTGACCGTCCTCAACGGCGGGGAAGAATGCCATGTAGACTTCGCCTTCATATTCCAGCGTATCCACATACTCAAGCTCCAGCTCGTTGCCGTCCTCGTCGGTGAGAGAGATAAAATCAGGGCCAAATTCCTCGCTCATGTCGGTGGCCTCCTGTCTGCTCGTTTTCTTCTGCTGATTATTGTACCTCCAAATCGGGAAAAAAGCAAGGGTGAGGCGCGCCAAATTTTTCCTTGGCGGCTTGCATTTTACCGCCATATGGAAAATTATGGGGTGGACAAACAGGCTGATTGTGCTATAATGCAGAAAGATGGGCGCAGTGCGTCCAGCATTTGGAAAAGAAGAAACCTGGAACCGTTCCCGGAGGGGAACACGGAGGTGCTGATTTGGCAGAAGAAATGAACCGCCGCCGCAGCGAGGGGCGCCGCTCGTCTGAGCCGGAGCGTCCGCGCAAGAAGCGCCGGAGGAGAAAAGGAACCGTCCGCACGGTGATTGTCACGCTGCTGCTGATTGCCATTGTGACCTCGGCGCTGCTGGCTTGCTTTGCGGCGGTCTACATTAAAAGCGTTATTATGCCGGAGGCTTCGCTGGACTTGAGCTGGTTCAACCCGGACTTGTCCAGCACCATGTACTATCTGGACAGCGCCACCGGCGAATATCAAGAGCTGCGCACCCTTCACGGTGCGGAAGACCGCGTGTGGGTGCGGTTTGAGGACATTCCGGAGGATTTGCGGGACGCCGCTGTTGCCATCGAGGACAAGCGTTTTTACAAGCATGGCGGCGTGGACTGGCTGCGTACCCTGAAGAGCGTCTTTACCATGTTCACCGGCGGCAAGCAGCAGGGCGGCTCCACCATCACCCAGCAGCTCATCAAAAACCTGACGGAGTACGACGAGGTGACGGTAAAGCGCAAGGTCACGGAGATATTCCGCGCTTTGGAATTTGACAAAAACCACTCGAAAGACACCACGCTGGAGTGGTATTTGAACTATATCTATTTGGGCAGCGGATGCCGCGGCGTGTACACCGCTTCGCTGAAGTATTTCGGTAAAGAGGTTTCTGAGCTTTCTCTGGCGGAGTGTGCCAGCCTGATTGGCATCACCAATAACCCCACCCTGTACAGCCCCTATTCCGAGGTCGTCACGACCAATCCGGATACAGGCGAAAAGAAAACCGGCGTGGAGCGCAACAAAAGCCGGCAGGAGCTTATCCTCAAGACGATGCTGGAGGAGGGCTATATCGAGCAGGAGGAGTATGACGCCGCAGTGGCGCAGGAGCTGGTGTTCCATGACTCCAACGGCTCCGGCGGCCAGGCGGAGACCTATACATGGTATGAGGAAGCGGTCATTCAAGATGTTCGTGAAGACTTGATTGAACAGCTTCACATCTCCCGTGATTTGGCCACACAGATGATTTTCCACGGCGGTTTGAGCATCTATACCTGCCTTGACCCCAATGTGCAGGCAAAGGTGGACGCGGTGTATCAGGACACGTCGAACCTGCCCTATAAATCCGCGGGCGGACAGCAGATGCAGTCCGCCATTACGGTGATTGACAATGAAACGGGTAATGTGGTGGCCCTGTCCGGCGGCATGGGCGAGAAGAAGGAAAGCCTCTCTTGGAACCGCGCCACCACCACCACCCGGCAGCCCGGCTCGTCCATCAAGCCGCTGGCGGTGTACGCGCCCGGTATTGAGATGGGCCTCATCACCACAGGCACGGCGGTGGACGATTATCCCTATCAGATATTGGGCGGCTCGGCATGGCCGGTGAACTCATACAGCGGCTACCGCGGCCTGATTTCGGTGTACGAGGCGGTGCAGGATTCGTCCAACACCACCGCCGTGCGGGTGCTGGGCGACTATGTGACGCCGGAGAAGTCTTATGACTTCATGCTGAACAAATTCCACTTTACCACGCTTGTCCCCGACGACATCGGTTTGGCCCAGCTTGCGCTGGGCGGCCTGACCGACGGCGTTACCACGTTGGAGATGGCGGCGGCTTACAGTGCCTTCCCCAACGGAGGCGTTTACCATGCGCCGCGCACCTATACCAAGGTGACCCAGACGGTGGATGGGCAGGAAAAGGTGCTGCTGGAGAACAATCCGGAAAGCGAAGTTGTGATGAAGGATACCACCGCGTATTGCATCAATTATATGCTTCAGGGCGTTGTCAGCGGCGGCACCGGAACGGGAGCCAACTTCTCCGGCATGACCATCGCCGGCAAAACCGGTACCACCAACCGCAACTTCGACCGCTGGTTTGTGGGCTATACGCCGTACTACACGGCGGCGGTTTGGACGGGCTATGACCGCAACGAAAAGATGCGTACCAGCGGCAACCCAGCGGCCGCCCTGTGGCGCAACGTTATGAGTCAGGTGCACAGCGGCCTGCAAAATAAGCGGTTCCCCTCGGCTAACGGCATTGTGTCCATCACCTACTGTAAGGACAGCGGAATGTTGGCCACAGAGGCCTGTCAGGCCGACCCCCGCGGGAGTCGGGTGTCCAGCGGTTACGTCGTCCGTGAGAATGCCCCGACGGAGTATTGTACCCTCCATACCACGGTGGAGTTGTGTACCGCCGACCCCGTTCTGGATGATGCGGGAAATGTGGTAAGCTATCATTTGGCAGGAGAGTATTGTCCGGCAGACACCCGCACTTCTGCTGTTCGGGTGGACTATACCCGTGAGCCGGTGGGCGGCGCGGTGGCGAAGGACCAGTCCGCGTTGAAATCGTCCCTAGAGGAGACGGGCTATTGCCGTGTGCATGATGAGCATTATCTTCCGCCAGAGCCGACCGACCCCATCCCCACAGAGACGGGTACGCCGACCTTACCGCCGACTGAACCGGTGACAGACCCGCCCCAGCCGACGGATGTGCTGCCGGAACCGACAGACGGCCCAGAGCCTCCGCCGCCTGACCAACCATAAAAATACGCAATGCGGCGCATCCTAAAATGGGTGCGCCGCATTTTGTATCAAGACGGTTCCTGTAAAAAATGACGGGAAATGGGAAAGAAAACGCTGTAATTCCGGCATGGTTGGGGCAATTTGCCCTTGCGGCGGAGGAGAAGATGTGCTACAATAAGCCGCAGTACAAAAACAAATGACCGCAATACGAGGACAGAAAGGGGCGCTCCATGAACGGTAAGCCAAAATACTTTATTGTGGAGTCAAAGGCGCTGCCGGAGGTGTTTTGCCGGGTGGCAGAGGCGAAACGCCTGCTGGACACAGGAGAAGCGGACACCGTCAACGCCGCGGCTGCGGCGGCGGGCATCAGCCGGAGCGCCTTTTACAAGTACAAGGATGCGGTACATCCGTTTAACGATATGCTCCACGGACGTATTGTTACCTTTCAGATTATGCTGAAGGATGAGCCGGGGGTGCTGTCCTCCATGCTAAACCTGTTTGCACGGGAGGGCGGCAATATTCTGACCATCAACCAGGGCTTGCCCGTAGGCGGCCGGGCGGTGGTCAACATCACGGTGGAGACTTCGGATTTGAAACTGTCACTGGAAGAGATGATTGCGGAGGGCGCAGGCATGCCGGGGGTCATCCGCTGTGAGATTTTGGCCGGTTAACGGCGCAAAACGGCCCATTGGGCGGAAAGGAAAGCATTAAAGATGGTAAATGTTGCGATTTTAGGCTTCGGCACCGTGGGAAGCGGCGTGGCCGAGGTGTTGACCAAGAACGGAGAGCTGATTGGCAAGCGGATGGAGGGCGCTATCGCCCTGAAATATATTCTGGACGTGCGGGACTTTCCGGAAAGCCCCTTTGCGGACAAGTTTGTCAAGGACTTTGCCGTCATTGAGAACGACCCGGACGTGGACATTGTGGTGGAGACCATCGGCGGCGCCACTATCGCGCTGGACTTCACCCGCCGGGCACTGGAGGCAGGCAAAAGCGTGGTGACCTCCAATAAAGAGCTGGTGGCCAAGCACGGCTACGACCTGCTGCAGCTGGCCCGCTCCAAGGGCGTCAGCTACCTGTTCGAGGCCAGCGTGGGCGGTGGTATTCCCATTTTGCGTCCCCTGAGCGAGTGCCTCGCCGCCAACGAAATCGAGGAGGTGCTGGGTATTCTCAACGGCACCACCAACTATATTCTCACCCGTATGATTCGGGCAGGGCTGACCTTCGAGGCCGCCCTGAAGGAAGCGCAGGAGAACGGCTATGCCGAGCGCGACCCGTCCGCCGACATCGAGGGTCACGACGCCTGC